>CATJZH010000096.1 GCA_949746285.1 uncultured Clostridia bacterium | reverse complement strand
TTTAAATTGTTTTTTTTCATATTATTTCCCCCTCAATTACTATTTATTTAAATAAAAACATACTTTTATATTATATCATAATTACTGAAAAAAGCAAAATAAAGTGCTTTTCATAAACACTTTATTTTACAGTTAACTCTCCTATATCATCTATTTTAAATTTGCATCCATCAACTTCTCCAAAACCATATGACGCATATATAAACGGAATTTTAGCATGCTCTGCTGCCTCTTTATCTTTTAAAGTATCTCCTATATATACTGCATTTCTTAAATTATTTCTATTAATAACAAGTTTTATATTTTCCCCCTTACTTAAACCTGTTTTTCCATTGCTTTCATAATCTTCAAAATATTTTCCTAGCCCACTTGTTTTAAAAAAAGATTCTATATATCCTTCTATACAATTACTAACTATAAATAACTTATAATCTTTACTTAAATTGATTATAGTATTTTTAGTATTTGTATATAGTTTTCCTCCTTCTTTTAATAAATTTTCTATATTTTTATTAAATGCTTCTTTTGCATAAACTATTGCTTTTTCTTCTGGCAAATATCCATAATATATTTTCATAATTTCTTCAAAATCTTTTCCCATTGAAGATTTTACTTGCTCTCTTGTTATTTCTTTAGTAATATCTAAATGTTTACTTTTTACTTGTTCCAGTGTTTCTAAACAAACATCAACTGTATCCCATAAAGTTCCATCTAAATCAAATATTATTCCATCATAATTTTCATGTAATTTCATAATTTCCATCCTATTTAAATTTTATCGTTGTTATTATACCATATATATATAATTTTATAAACTATTCTTACAAATATTTCTATTATGTAACTTTTCTACAAATATGTTACATAAACTTAATCTTTTCTTAAAACAAACTATATTGTATGCATAAAAAAGATATGTTAGTATAGAATTAAGTAATTCTATAGAAAAAATAGAAAAGGAATGTACAATGAAAAGAGAAAATAAGTTAATAATTACAGTAATATTATTTGCAATATTACTAATGGGTATTGGTTATGCAAGTTTAGCTAATAACATACTGTCCATAAATGGTGAAGTAACTGCAACTGCTAACCAAGACAATTTTAAAGTGCATTTTACAGGTGAAGTTCCATCTACATATACTTCTGAAACTTATATAACAATTGAAGCTACACCTATCGCACTATCGCAAAATGCAACTGTTAACATCTTAGGATTGAACAAAAAAGGTGATGCTGGATATGCTATATTAGAAGTGGAAAATGCTAGTAATGATATAGATGCAGAAATAACCGTAGCTACCGAAATAGCAGATTCTGAAATGTTTGACATTGATGTAATAATGTGCGATTTAGAAGGAACTGCTATTAATGATTTTTCAGTAGCAAGTGGACAAAAAACTTATGTTAAAATATTTGCTGAACTTTTAAAAACACCAACTGAAATTCAGAAAGCTACAATATCAGCAAAAATAACTGCTGTACCAAAAGATACTACGCAAGTTCCTGATATTCCTGAAGTTCCAGACAATCCAGTTCAAACTGATATTTTTGCTCCTTATTATGCTAAAGCAGAAGAAAAATTACAAACTTTAACATTAGATCAAAAAATAGCTCAATTATTCGTAATTGGTACTTCTGCACGAACTAACTATACTACATTAGATACATATCAATTTGGTGGACATTTATATCTGTTAGATTCTTTTACAGGTAAGAGTATTAGTCAAATAAAAGAAATAATTAAAACATCTCAAGCAACATCTAATATTCCTTTATTAGTATCAATCGATGAAGAAGGTGAAACAGTTTCAAGACTTAATTCTACAAATTTAAGTATGGAACTTGGTATAGAGAAATTCAAAAACTCAAGTACTTTATATGAAAATGGTGGTTTTGATGCAATAAAGCAAGATACTATAAATAAAAGTAGAATACTTTTAAGTTTAGGATTTAATTTAAACTTTGCACCTTTAGTTGATATTGCTGAACCAACTGCATATATATATAACCGAACTCTAAAACAAAATGCAGAATTAACTTCAACATTTGCTAGAACCGTTATCGAAGCAAGTAAAAACTCTGGTGTAACTTATTCATTAAAACATTATCCTGGTTATGGAAATAGTACAGATACTCATGCAGGATATGCTTCAGATAGCAGACCTTTAGAAGAATTCGAAGCTAAAGATTTATTACCTTTTAAAGCTGGAATTAAATCTGGCGCAGAAATGGTTATGGTTACTCATAATGTTGTAAAATGTTTTGATGAAAATAATCCTGCATCTCTTTCAAAAAATGCACATGATTATTTAAGAAATAATTTAAATTTCACTGGTGTTATAATTACAGATGCTATTAATATGGGAGCTATAACTAGTAACTATTCTACAAAAGATGCTATTATTAAAGCCCTTAGTGCTGGAAATGATTTAATTTGTCTTGTAATGGATGAAGGAACAAAAGATCCTTATACACAAGAATCTTTAACATATGCTGGTGTTATAAAATACGTAAGTGATGCAATATCAGCTGGACAACTTAGTGAAGAATTAGTTAATAACTCTGTAAAACGTATACTTGCATTAAAATATTATAAAGGATTAATGAATTAAAATAAAATCAAAATACTCACTTCAAGATTTGAAGTGAGTATTTTTTTATTACTAAAAAATAGCTCTCAATCATGAAAGCTATTTTAATTATTAATTTTGATTTAGTTGTTCCTATTCCCTAACTTCTACCTTTTCATAAGTATGCTTACCAGATGATAACATATATTGATTTACACTAATTGAATAGAAATATAATATATTATTTGGTGTTGGTATTGCAAAATATGATACTAATCGTTCTTTATTTTCTAACATTATAATTGGTAATTGCATCGTATCCCTTATTTCTAACAAATCAACAAACTTTTCTACTTTCAATATTTGATATCCTCTTATATCAAAATCATCTTCTACTTTTGAAATATAACTATCATAATTATTCATTATTTTTCTTAATTCATTATTATATTTATCTTCATCTGTCTCTGTGTTTTTAATATATATAATAAATAATGCTGAAGCTACTATGTCTATAAGTAATATTGCTATTCCAATTTTAAAGAATATTGTTCTATCTTTTGTTGCAGTGTTTAATTCTATTAAATTATTGTTATCAGATAAGTCATATCCTGTATCTATTGAAATAGTATTTGTTGCTAAAGGAATATCTAATCTCATAACTGTAAAATCCTGTTTTGAAAAATCTTGATTTATACCATTTATACCTAAATTCAAATTTAAAGATAATTTACAAGTAACATTTTTTAAATCATATGCTGCTACAAACTGCTTAATTTTATCATTGTATTTACCATATTCTACATCTATAGCTTCATTTATATCTAAAATTCCTTCGCTTTGTCCATTTCTTTCAGTTAATAAATCTTCTGAAAATGTATAAATAGTTTTATTTGTTTTTTCATCAACAACATCAACTGTTCCTACTATCTTATATTTATAATCGTATGTATCTTGTAAGTTAAAATTATATTTAAAATCGGCATGTACATAATTAATTAAATTTGCTATATACTGATTACCTTTTTCCATATAATTATCTCTATAATATTCATTATCTTTTAAAATTACTTTATACTCTAAATTTTTATTATCACTATATTCTATAAATTCTTTAGTATCTTTTTTAATTCCATATTTTATAAGGAAAATTGAACTTATAAAAACTAGTAATAAAATTATACTTCTAGTATAAATAGTTTTCTTCCTATTTTCTTTCGCAATTTCTTTCATATAATCCATACTATACCTCATTCTAAAATGTTTATTTCGTAAACAAATCATTTAGCCATATTGTGGGCCATCCTATATCTATAATTTTAAATTTAACGACTCCTATAATATCTTTATCTGTTCTATAACCTTCGTCTCTTTGTTGGTTATTAGTTCCTTTAGTATAATAAATTGTTTCGTTATTTTTTACTACTATACTCTCAATACTATGTATTGTTTTTACATTATCTTTAACAAACACTATTATTTGTCCATCTTCTAATTCTTGTTTATCGTATCTCTCAAATACTACTGCATCTCCTTTATCAATCGTTCCTGTCATTGACGAACTTCCTACTACTAATATCCCATATTTAAATTTACACGAAATTAGCATAACAATTGATATTACAATAATAATACATAAAATAAGTGAAACTATATCTATTTTTTTAGACCTTGATATTTTTCTAAAACGATTTTTTTCAAAAAATTCTTCAACTATCACGTATACAATATATGGATATATAATTCTATAAATTGATTGAAAAAACATATATATATCTGGTAATATCCAAAAAATATATACATATAATGTAGTTATCATTCTATATAATACATTTGGTATTAGACCATATCTTTTTACAATGTAGTTACAAAATATATTTATACTAATTGCCGGAAAAGATATATAACCTATTATTATTAGCATCTCATCTAAATCTCTTATATCATATGTACTAAGATTCATTGTTATTTCTGCAATTATTAATCCAATTGTTATAAATAAAGTATTCTTTTTATTATTTTTTGTAATAAATACTTGCCTTATTATTTCCGAACAAAAAACTATTATTATATATGGTAAAATTGTATTATAAAAATTTGTTTTATTTAAGCTATTTGAGTTTTTATAAAATCCTACATATATTCCTATCAAATATAATAAGAATATATATACTATTGATAAACCTATAATTAATATTATTATTTTATTTTTATTTATATTATCTACTTTTTTAAATTTTACTATTTTAACAATTACTATTGTGTATATTAAAAAAAATAGTGTTAATAATGTTTTCTGAATTTGTGCATCTGGTAAAAAAAGATTAAAGAAAGTTATAATACAAATTACTAATGCTGATGCATATTCTATTATCTTATCTTTTTTCATATCATTTACCTTTCTTTATCTTTTTCTGCCATTTTTTTCTAATTTACTTCTTTTGCAACTGCTGTTATAGTTGCTGTTAAAGTACTTTCAACATCTTCTGTTGGTGTTTGTAATAATTTTGCACTTACTTTAACATATGTTTTACTACCACTTAATACTGAATAATCTGAAATTGCATCACCATTACTATCACACATTATTGCTGTCGCTTCTATTACATTAGCAGTAGCTTCTGTTGAGTTTATAGCAACTGTTATAGATTCTGCATCAACGTCATTACTGTCATTGATTATTTCAAGAATTGCAAATTTTTCATCATCTTTTTTTGTCAATCCTGAGAAATTCACAGTTGCTGTATTGGCTTTTGCTGCAACAGTAACATCAACATTAGTTCCTGTTTCATCACTTTTCTTTGTGTTTTCTCCAGTAAAATATACCTTAAAGTTTTCTTGGTCTACTGTTGCTGTGGCTTTACCATTTATTGTTAAAGTAACATTAGCTAATGCTGCATAACCAATACCCATTAATAATACTGCTAATAGTATAACTACTAGTATAATTTTCTTTCTTTTGTTCATCAATCTTACCTCCTTGAACTAGATACATTAATTATATTACAATTATCTATTTTTTCAATATTTCAGGTCAAAACGACATATGAACTTAATAATGTAATATTTATGTAAAAAAAGAAAGAATCAAAAATTCTTTCTTTTTTCTAAAATTTATATTGATTTCTATCTGCTCTTTCATCAAATTCTCTATCATATGCTTCATTACCATAAAACCAATCTTCCTTTTTCTTACCCTTTCCTAAAGTCCTATTTTTATTAAATAAAATATCTAAAAAAGTTAACATAGGTATTATTACTCCTAAAAAAACACATAACATATTAGCACTATTTGTTATATTTAGCCCTGACACTCCAACTTCCATAATTGCATTATATAATGCTGTTCCAAAGTATGCTGCATATATTGCAAAATAACAAGCTGCTCCTATTATATTCCTTTTTACTACTAATATAATACATGGCAAAGTTGCAAATAGCACTGCTATTTCTACGTTTGTATTTAATGGTGTTGCAAAAAATGAAAAATCTAATTGATATAATAATGTTGCAATTGCTCTAAAAATCCAGAATATTACCCCTAAAAAGGTAAGTAAATAACTAATTAATGTCATAATAGTGTACCTCCTAATAAATTTATTCTACCATAACATTATTTTGATTTCAATATATGAATTTTGTTTAAATACAAAAGTAGACTTTTATAAAAATAAAAGTCTACTTTAATTATAAAATTTATTCTCCATCTGTAAAGTTAAATTCTTCTTTAAATTTCTCTTTAAAAATTTCAAATACTGCTGTTAAAGTTTCTTCATCATCAACACTGATATATGATTCTTCATCACTATTTTCTTCTGAATCATCTACTTTTAATATTACTACTTCACCATCATCTTCTTCATCATCTTCTAATACAGGCAATAATACTACATATTCTTCTGATTCATATTCTATTAAATCTAAAAATTCAAATTGTACTTCATTACCATTTTCATCATTTAAAATTATAATATTACTTAGATTTTCATCTAATTCATTTTCTTCATCCATTTTTATACTCCTTCCTATGTATAATCTTTTTCAAAATCTAAACTTATGATATACTAAAGATTATTTTTTTGCAATAGTTTTTTTATATTTATTAAAATTTTGATATTTTTATGTAATTATTTATTTTTATTCATATACATTTCTAAGATATAAACTGCTGAAATTGTGTCTACAATGCCTCTCTTTTTAGTCTTATTTATATCTAAAAAATTCATAGTTTTATGAGCTGCAACGGTAGTTAATCTTTCATCAATTGTTTCAATTTTAAGTTTATTATATTTGCATTTTAATTTATGAATAAATTTTTCTGTAATTTCAGCTCTTATGGTTTTAGTTCCATCCATATTAAACGGCATTCCTACTACAATTATTTCTACATCAGTATACTTTTCTAAAATTTCATCTAATCTTTTAAGCAAAATTTTATCATTACCCTTATGTGATATTGTCTCTAATCCTTGTGCCGTTATACCTAATACATCTGTAATAGATATTCCCACTCTACTATCTCCATAATCTATACCTAATATTCTCATGAAATTAGTCTTCCAATCCAATATAATATTTAACCATTTTCTCTAAAAGTTCATCTCTTTCTATTAGTCTAATTAAATTTCTAGCATCATTATGACTTGTTATATAAGTAGGATCTCCAGATAATATATAACCAACAATTTGATTTATTGGGTTATATCCCTTTTCAACTAAAGCTTGGTATACTTCTTTTAAAATTTCCTTTGCTCTAATGCTCTTATCCTTATCTACCTTAAAGCTCATTGTTTTGTCAATAGACATATTTCAATCCCTCCTAAATATAATTTATTTTACTTTCGCTTTCTTCTGCCGAATCTAAATATTCCTCTAGTTTTTTATTTAATTGTTCGATTCCAGTTCCTTTATAATATGTTGATACAACAAAATTGACTTTTGGAGAAGCACTTTTTTCTTCTTTTAATTCTCTAACTTTTACTCTTTTTCCATTTATAACTTTTTTAACTTCTACTTCTTCTGCTTCTTCAACAATTTCAAGTTCTTCCATTTCTTTTTTCAATGTTTTTAAGAATTCTTCAACACTTCCTTCTTCTACTCCTGAAAATACAATTACAAATTTAGGTCCCATATATCTTACAAAAACATATTGTGATGGCATTTTAGTTTTTACTATATTACTAACTTCAGTAATTATTTCATTTCCTATTTGCCTACTTGCTTTTTCATTTATTTCTTCTATATTCACTATTTTAAACATACATACTGCTGATGTTGGAAATTTATCAAATGTTTTTTTAGCTCTTCCATACAAGTATTCTGCTGAATATAATCCTGTAAATTTATCTGTTCTAACTATTTTTTCCATAGCATCTTGATATGACATAGTTGATAGTATTGATATTATGTTATCTTTTACAACCTCTATAATTGCCGTATCAGTTTTATCAAATGCATGCATCCTTCCACTTTCCATAATCCAATATCCTATATAAATATTGTCAATATATAAAGGGAAAAACATTGCTGATTTTGCTCTACCCATCTCTACTTTTTGATACGGTAATTTCTCATTTTCATTATCTATTGTTATATATTTAGGAGTTGCTGTTGAAACACTATCTTGAAAAATTTCTTCATTATGCAAATTTGCTAATGTTTCATGATGAATTTCATCAACATTCGTTGCTTTTATTACATATTCTGCTCCATCAAAAACAACTATTGTTGAATATTTTATATCATACTTTTCTATAACAATATCATTAATTTTGTTTATTTTTGCATCTACTGAATCTTCTTCTCCTGCTACTTTCATAAAATCTTGTAAAATTGATAAATTATTTATTTGTTGATTTATATTATTAAAAGCTTCTATTTTTTTTTGTATATGAATGTTGTATGCAACAAGAACAGCAATTGCTATTAGCAAAACTATTATAACTACGATTACCAAGATATCACACCCCTACATTTATCTTTCTTTTATTTTTTAAAATTTTCTACTTTTATTTTTTTTCATTTTATTTAATGTATTTCCCATATTGTTAGAAAAATTAGGATTACCATAATTTAGTTGTGGAGAAGCTTTTGCTCCATAATTCGGTTTACTTACTAATGGATATACCATTTCACCTAAATTCTTCAATTTATTTAAAAATGTTTTTGAATATCCATTTATAGATACATTACAGTTAACCATTGAGTCTAAATACTTTGAATAAGCATTATCTTCAAAAGGAATACTACAAGCTTTTACCATATCTTTATTAAACAATTCTGTCATAAATGACATTGATGGATCATTATAAAAAGACATTCCACCAATTATGGCTTTAGTTGTTAGACTCCTAACTTTTAATTCTTTATTTATTACAACTCTTACTTTTTCAGATTCTAATACCCCTTTTGTTTTCAAATCTCTCAAAAATGCTGTTAATGGTTGAATTGTTAATATGTCCATTGATTGTACTAAGTAAATCTCTTGACAACTAGCAAAATATGATGGATCTGTTTCAAAATCACAATCTATTAATACTAATGAATGATTTTGTACTAATGTTGACAAAATAGGCTCAGCATCTGAATAATCTTTTCCATCATTTGGAAGTGCTGTATAAACACTTAAATTTCTATTAACCTTTATTCCTTCTGCAAATCCTTTTTGTAATTTACTAATAGAATTATAAGCAATATTTCTTAATTCTTCCTCATTATTTGTATATATATAATATGAATTTTTGTTTTTAGTAGTATCTAATATAGCTGTATTTATACCAAGTGATGAAAATAATGCAGCTAAATTATTTACTAAAAATGATGTTCCATTTTTAGTTGTTCCTAAAAATGTTACTATTTTTTTATCTTTAGTTAATAAACTATTTAAGCTAGACATAGAATAATCTATTCTTGGTTTTATACTTGCTATTTCAGCATTTGATACCACTGGCTTGCTTTCTACAACTTCTTCATCATCTTTTAAACCACCTAATATATCATCATCTTCTTCAATTTCAGGTAGTATTTCATCAATATTTGATGCTTTTACTGGAGTATTAGGAATATTATTGTCTTCATTATCCAAATCGTCTAAATCATCTAACCCTGGTAATGCGACTTCTTCTGTATAATCATCTTCATCGAACTCTTCCTGATTTGTATCATCTTCTTCAGAAACTTCATCTATTTCTGGTAAAGCATCTTCTTCAAATTCGTCATCAATTTCTGGTAATATATCTTCATCATCTTCTTCAAATTCATCATCTATTCCTGGTAATACATCTTCTTCATCTTCCTCGAATTCATCATCTATTCCTGGCAATATATCCTCGTCTTCATCATCTTCTTCAAATTCATCATTCACTCCAGGTAAAATTTCTTCTTCTATTTCAACTTCATCCATTCCTGGTAAAAATTCCTCATCTTCAAAAGAATCATCAATTTCAGGTAATATTAAATCTTCTTCTAAATCTATATCTTCAGGAAGTTCTATTTTCTTCTTTGGAACTGCTTTCTTTTTTTCATCTATAATTTTAACATTTTCTTCAGCTGTCTTTTTCTTAACAACTTTCTTAGGCTCTTTTTTCTCATCAAGAGCTGTCTTTTTTACTTTTTTACTTTCTGATTTTTGAACTTGTTTTTCTTCTGCTACATCACTACTTTTAGCTGGTTGCTTCGCTTTTGGTTTTACTTTAACAACTCTTCCATCTGGTAAAACTTTCGTTTTAATTTCTGATTTTTTTGTAGCTTTATTTGATTTTGCACTTTCCATTTCTTTTGTTTCTTCCTTCTTTATAACTTTTTTCTTTACTATTTTAGGTTCAGCTTGTTCTTTTGCTTGTGCAACCTTTACAGTTTTTACTTCTGCTTTAGCTGCAGCTTTTCTTGGTTTTGGTTTTCCTGATGTTTTTACTGTTCCAGGTATTACTATTGGTCCTGAAATCTTATTTTGATTCATTTTATTTTCTATAATATCTATTTTAATTCCAGTTTGTTTTCTAGCTTCTTTAGATTTAATTTCTTGTGAATTTACTCTTTGTACAACTCCATTTACAGACATTAATTCTTGATATTTTTGACATTCATTTTCTAACACTGCTTTTACACTTACTGGCAGACAATTTATTACTATTTTTAATTGCTCATCTGTATATTGTGTTGCAATACTATTAAAACTTTCTGCATATTTGTCTGTGTTTTTTCCTAATTTCTTAAAATGTGTTAATATATTTTGAATTTCTAATTCACTAACTTCACTATCGCTTTTGTTACTGTAATTAACATCATCTGCATCAATTTTATAATATATCTTTGCTTCTTTTTTTGTTCTTGGTTTATTTATTAATTTACAAACATTGTCCATGCTTCTATCTGTTCCTAAAAGAGCATTATATATTCCTATTCCGAATAATTTTACTAAAAATGAACTACCTTTTGTATGTCTGTCTCCTGCTATTAAAATTATTGATGTTTCATTTCCATCTATATCTTGTGCTTCATCACTAATATCATCAAGCTTTTCAAAAATAAATTTATCTTGTGCTTCATAATTATTATTTGAAAATGCTTCTAAGTCTTCACTTACTACTATTCTATCATAACTCTTATCTTTTTGTATTTCTTTTAATATTGCGTTGAAGTAATATACATTTTTATAAGAAAGAATTTCCTTATATTCTTTTTGGTATTTCTTAACAATTGCTTCAGAAATACTTTCACTACTAACCGCAAATAAAACTTTCATTCGTTTAACCCCTCCAACCATTTACTACAATTGCAAAAATTAATGGTAATACTTGACATATAAGTAAAATTGTTACAAATGTTATAACTAGCATAAATCCTTTATCTCTAACATCCAATTTTCTTATACCTAATACATACTGATATATTGAACCTATTGCTATACCCATAAAGCAAAATGGTATACTATATATTCTAACTATATTTAAAATGTATGCTACTAATCCAAATGATGTAGATCCATATTTTTCAACATATTCTGCTAATTTATCTTTTGTAGACTCTTTTATTTCAACTAATTCTGTTGCTTGATCAGAGCTTAAAACCTCATCTCCCGTAACAGCATAAGTATTTGAAAGTGTCATAAATATTCCAAATAATATTATAAAAATTAGTGCTACTATTGATATTTTTTTTATCATATTTATAAAAAACCTCCTTTAGGTTAATTCTCTTCAATATTATACATATAATATAATACAATATATTGTAGAAAATATCAACTGTAATTTCTAATTTTTTCCTATTTTTTTGTAACATTTATACAACATAATTGTAATCTTAATACTTTTTTTTGTCAAACTTAATTTTCTGTTTTTATCAATTTCCGTAAGGAATTTTTATTTTATCATATTTTCAATTCCAATCATTATTCCTAACTTTCCATAATCATATGTTAAACCGCCTTGCATATATGCTGTAAATGGTTCACATATTGGTCCATCACAACTAAGTTCAATCGTAGAACCTGGTGTAAAACTTCCTCCTGCCATTATTTCTTTATGCTCATATCCTGGCATATCATCAGGAACAGGAACCACATAAGATTCAATTGGTGAGGCCTTTTGAAGTCCTTGACAGAACTTAACAAGTTTTTCCTCTGTTTTTAGTTCTATTGTTTGTATAATATCAGCTCGTTTTTCATCAAATTTAGGACTTACTTTATCAAATCCAAATTTTTCTAACATTCTACTTGCAAAAATCATAGTTTTTAAAGCTGATTTTACTACATTTGGTGCCATAAATATTCCTTTATAATATGACATTAATTGATTAAAATTTGCTCCCATATCTTTTCCTACGCAAGGTGCTGTTAAACGTTCTGCAACTCTGTTAATTATATCTTTTTTTCCTACCACATATCCACCACTAGTAGCAATTCCTGCTCCTAAATTTTTCATCAATGAACTTACAAATAAATCTGCACCTACTTCTGTAGGTTCTTTCTCTTCAACAAATTCTCCATAACAATTATCTACCATAACTATTATTTCTGGATTAATTTCTTTTATTATTTTTATAACTTTTTCTATTTTATCTATATTTAAACTTTTTCTTTGTGAATATCCTCTAGAGCGTTGAATTTCTATTAATTTAACATTTCCTTCTTTTATTCTATTTTCGATTTGTTCATAATCAAAATCATTATTTACTAATTCGATTTGTTCATATTTTATACCATGTTTAATTAAAGAATTTTCGCTATCTCCAGTTAAACCTATTACACTTTTAAGTGTATCATATGGCTCTCCTGAAATACTTATCATTGTATCACCATATTTTAGTAGTCCAAATAAAGCTATTGTAAGTGCATGTGTTCCAGACATTATTTGTGGTCTTACTAAAGCGTCTTCTGCTTTAAAAATATCTGCATATATTTTTTCTAGTTTTTCTCTACCTGCATCATAATACCCATACCCTGTTATTTCATTAAAATCTGTTGTTGATACTTTATTATCTTGAAAAGCTTTTAAAACTTTCATACTTGATTTTAAACAATTTTCTTCTAACTTTTCAAAAATATGTTCTATTTCTTTTTCTACTTCATTTGCCATTTCTAAAACTTTTTCACTTATTCCTAATTCTTTATACATAATTAATCTCCATTCATATTTTTTACAGCTTTAGCATTATATCACTTTAAATTTGTTATGTGAATATTTATTATAAAAAAAGAAGATTTAAAAAATTAAATCTTCTAATTATTTTAATTTCCTTCATATGTTGTAATTTCTATTGTTTCTATAACTACATCTTGTACTGGTTTATCTTCTTGTCCATCTTCTGTAGTATGTGTTGGTGTTTTAGCTATTGCATCTACTACTTCCATACCTTCAAAAACTTGTCCAAATACTGTGTATTGTTCGTATAAACTTAAATAACCACCATAAGTTTTATATTGTTCTAATAATCCTGATGAGAATTGATTAGATTTTTTCATATAAGATTCCATTTGTTCTGAATAATGTGCTTGTGTTATGAAAAATTGACTTCCTATACTATTTGGCATCATTGACATTGCCATACATAATGAACCTCTATATGGTACTAGAGTTTTATCTAATTCTGTTCCAAACCCTTCTCCCCAAATGCTTTCTCCTCCAGTTCCTGTTCCTAATGGGTCTCCACCTTGGATCATAAATTCATCTATAACTCTGTGAAAAATTAAATTGTTATAATATCCATTTTTAGAATGAGTAATAAAGTTTTCAGTTGCTTTTGGAGCAATATCTTTAAAGAATTTTACTTTTATATCTCCAAAATTTTTAACTTTTATTATTGCTATTTCTTCTCCATTTGCTGGTTTTGACATTTGCTTTTCTGCTGCTGCTTTATAATCTACATTTTCATTATTAGATTTTGATGTATTTGTAGTATTGCTAGTGTTTTTAGAACTTGAACTCGTATTTGATTTCTTAGTATTGGCTGTATTTGTTTTATTATCACTACATCCTGTTAATAAAAACAACATAGAAATAATTATAATTGATATTAAAATATATCTTTTTTTCATTTTCTC
>CATJZH010000095.1 GCA_949746285.1 uncultured Clostridia bacterium | reverse complement strand
TATGTATGATAATTTGCTTTGTGCCTGACCATAAGAAGAAAAAGAATTTATTAAATGAAAAAAAGAATAAATAGTATGATATAATAATGTTATTATAAATATACAATATGAAATAAATATTAAAAATCCCTGCGTAGTGCGTATAGACTGAATTTTTAGAACCTACAAGTTTTGGAAAAGGGAGCTCAGCTCTAGATATGGCGTGTATGCTTGCATTTATGTAAGAAACCCACAAGTATTTAGGAAGCGCCCACCTGTGTGAGTACAGGTCCATAAAAATTCTTTCACCTTACGGCTTAGACGTGGGGGTTTTTTATTTGCGAGATTATATAAAATATGGTATAATTAAAGTTGAACAAACTATGAATAAGAGCCCAAAAGCTCGCTTGTCATATACATTAAAATGTAAGACGAGTAATAAAAGGAGGATTTGTATGAAAACAAAACAACACATTGCACTGGCTGTTATGGCTGCTGCTAACAAAAAGATGAATGTCGAGGAGTATGTGCGGGAAGAAATTCCGTTTTTAGTATTGCCTGATGCAATACGAGCATATATTCCACAGCGGAAGTCTGGGCATTTTGAAATCTCACCTGACGGTACCCAGCAGTCATGGATGGAATTTCCGGATGCGGAAATTCTGAAGAGGCTGACAAAAGAAAATGCACGCGAAAGGATCCGTTACTTTGTAGCTACAGAAACTCCTAAGTGTGTAATTGGTGAGGAAACTCAAATCGACGAGTTCGAGAGAAAGAACTTTTCTCATCGCCACTATCATAGCTTGAGAATCCACATGCTTCAGGACATCATTTTGGATGATGTTTTAAGAAGTATGATGGTAGATGTCAAAAGGCGATTCGTGGATCGTTTCAAGATAAGGCATAGTGGTAATGTTATCGACGGTGCTAGGCTTCGGAGCCAGGTTGATAAATTTGAAGACTTCGGATTTATCACACTTGCAGGAGCTGTGTATAGAAGCACAGGTATCCTTTTGAATGAAGATTTTTGGGAACACCAAGTACGGGAAGCTTTACTTCAGGCATATCCGGAAGATCTCGCTTTGAATACTTATAGATTCATGAAGTTATCTGAGGAAGATAATGAAAGAATCAATAATAAAAAATTTGACTTATCAGAGCGCGAGAAAGCTAATGTGTATATGGCAGAGGATTTAACAGAAGTTCTTGCAACTATGTACAGCAGAGCATATAATGCTACTTGGCGGCAGGTTTAAAACTGAATGAGAGGAAAATACCCTCCAACCAAGAACCAGTCATATGACTGGCTCTTGGTTATTAAATCGCATAGAAAAATAATTGTGATAGAAGCTAGGGAATAGCATATTATAAGGATAAAAAAATTGAGTATAATATAAATGTAATAGATAAGGTTGATTTTTTCAAAAAGTTAGAATATAATGTTTCCGTAAACGAAAGGAAATGTTATGAACAAAGGAAATAGAAAAGTGCTTATATCAATAAGGTTATCTACATTAATTCTTATTGTATTAGTAATAAGTATAGTAATATTTGTGGGAAATCCAATATACAAAAGATTATCACAAAAAACACATCGTTTAGTAGCAGCTACTGACGAGAATATAAATATTGGAATAACAAATGAAGAAAAAGAATTAGCAATGGAAAATGTGCACAGTACAGAAAATAGGCAAGCTTTAATTTCTTCAAGATCTTTATCTGAAAGAGATACAATAAGAATTCCAGAAGAAAAAGAAGAGGAAGAAGTAGTAGAAGAAATTGTTCCAATTACAACACCAATAGAAGAAGTTAGAATCTCAAAAGATATGGATTTAACTGTAAGAACAGGAGTATCAAGAGAAGATTTTATAATACTAATGTCAGGAGTAAAACAAGATACATCAAATTTCTTTAAAGAAAATGCTGGAATGATATATGATGTGTGTGAAAAATATCAGTTAAATGAAATATTTTTCTGTGGACTAATATCTGCTGAATCAGGATGGACAATCGAATCAAATCATAGAAGAACACATAATTATATAAGCTTAATGTCAGGTGGAAAACTAATAAAATTTGCTTCTTTGCAAGAAGGATTAGATAAGGCAGCACAAACATTAAGAGATAATTATTTAACTCCAGGAGCTAGATTTTATTATGGTTCAACACTTGCAGGAATGAAAACTAGATTTTGTCCAGCATCTAGCACATGGGTAAATTTAGTTTATCAAAGAATGGAACAAATTTTAAAATAAATATAAATTAAAGCAAGTCACTTAAAAATAATATTAAAATTAAATGTAAGTGAGTTGCTTTTTTATATATTGAATATGATGTAGAGGTATTATGCAAATAAAAGATATTTTAAAAAAAGGTGTAGAAATATTAAAAGAAAATAATATTGAACAAAATAATTTAAAAGCTAAAATGTTATTATCAAGTATTTTAAATAAGTCTAAGGAATATTTAATAATTTATAGTGATGAAGAAATATCAAAAGAATTAGAAAAAGATTTTTTTGATAAAATAGAAATATTAAAAGAAAATACACCAATACAATATATATTAAATAAACAAGAATTTATGGGATTAGAATTTTATGTTGATGAAAGTGTATTAATCCCACAGCCAGATACAGAAATATTAGCTGAGGAAGTAATTGAAATTATAAGAAAAAGAAAATTGTCAAAAGTATTGGATTTATGTACAGGTAGTGGAGCAATTGCTGTATCAGTGGCTAAATTTTTAGAAAATGTAAAAGTGTATGCTTCAGATATAAGTAATGAAGCAATAAAAATAGCAAGAAGAAATTCAAATAAAAACAATGTTAAAATTGAGTTTATACATTCAGATTTATTTGAAGAATTTTCAGGAGAAGACAAGTTTGATATAATAGTTTCTAATCCTCCATATATAAAAACAGACATAATAGGAACTTTATCTCAAGAAGTACAAAAAGAACCTTTATTAGCATTAGATGGAGGAATAGACGGACTTGATTTTTATAAAAAAATAATAAAGCAAGCAAAAGAATATTTAAATACTAATGGATTTTTAGCACTTGAAATAGGTTATGACCAAAAAGAAGAAGTAGAAAATATATTAGGCAAAAACGGATATAAAAATATATATTCTAAAAAAGATTTAGAAGGACATAATAGAATAATAATTGCACACATATAAAGTGTAATAGGTGAACATACGTTAGTTTTTGGACAAAAATGTCTTTTAAATGAAACAAAATGCTTTGCATTTTGAGTACTGAGGCTGTAACAATTAAAATTTAACAGCCTCAGCAACGTTCCCAATTGGACACTAAGAAGGAGGAGAAAATGTCTTTTTCATCAAATATAAAGGAAGAAATAAGTAAAGTAAATAATTTGAAAAATAAAGAAGTTTTGGAAGCTGAGTTTTTAGGATATATTCTAACAGGTAATACAACTAATAATGATGAATTTTTAGAGTTTGTTACGGAAAATGAATTTAATATTGAAAGATTTTATAAAATTTTATTTAATTTGGAAATAGAATATGAACCCAGTATGAGAGGAAAAGTTTTTGTTGCTACAATTTATAAAAGCAAAAAAGTTGAGCAATTTATGAAATTAAAAATAAATAATGATATTGAAGTTAGAAAAGCAATAGTTAAAGGAGCTTTTTTAGGAGCTGGATCTGTTACTGATCCTACTAAACAATATCATTTGGAAATTATTTTTGAGGAAAAAAGTAATGCAGAATATGTTTTAAATATTTGTAGTTTATTTGGAGTAACATTGAAAATTCTAGAAAACAAAGGAAAAATATATTTGTACATAAAAGATGGAGAAGAAATATCAAAGTTTTTAGCATTATTAGGATCTAATAAAGGAGTTTTAGCTTTTGAGGATGTGAGAGTTACAAAAGAAATAAAAAATAATGTAAATAGATTAGTAAATTGCGAAACAGCAAATTTAAATAAAATTGTAAATGCTTCTGTTAATCAAATAAATGATATAAAACTTATACAAAAATTAAAAAAGTTTGAAGAATTGCCAGACTATTTAAAAGAAATAGCTATGTTAAGGATTGAACATCCAGATGCAAGTTTAAAATTACTTGGAGAAATGCTAGAGAATCCAATTGGAAAATCTGGTGTAAATCATAGACTTCAGAAAATTCATGAAATAGCAGAAGGATTAAAAATGAGAAAATAAGGAATAATTGTAATATGAATAGATTAGGATTTTATATACATATACCATTTTGTAAAAAGAAATGTAAATATTGTGATTTCATTTCTTTTTTTTCTAGTGATGAAATGATAAAAATGTATTTTGAAAAACTTATAGAAGAAATAGATAATATAAATGTTGGAGATAGAAAACTAACTACAATTTATATTGGAGGAGGAACCCCATCATTTCCAGATTCAAAATATATTGTAAAAATACTTAGTGAAATTTATAAAAAGTTTGTTATAGATGAAAAAGCGGAAATAACAATTGAAATAAATCCTGGAACAGTTACAAAAGAAAAATTATTTGATTATAAAAAATCAGGAATAAATAGAGTAAGTATAGGACTTCAGAGTGCAGAAGATAGGCTTTTAAAATTAATAGGAAGAATTCATACATATGATGAATTTTTAAATACTTATAAAATGTGTAGAGAAGTAGGATTTGAAAATATAAATATAGATTTGATGCTTGCACTTCCAGATCAAACAGAAAAAGAATTGATAAATACTTTAGATAGTATTATAAATTTGAATCCAGAACATATATCGTTATATTCATTAATTTTAGAAGATGGGACAGAATTACAGAAAATGGTAGAAAAAAATATAGTAAAATTGCCAGAAGAAAATATTGAAAGAGATATGTATTGGAAAACAAAAAAAATCTTAGAAAAAAACGGGTATAATCATTATGAAATATCTAACTTTGCTAAACAAAATTATGAATCTAAACATAATTTAGATTGTTGGAACCAAGAGGAATATATAGGAGTGGGGTTAGCAGCTCATTCATATTTAGAAAATAAACGATTTTCAAATACTAGTGATTTAAAGGAGTATATAAATTGTAAAGAATTTAATAATATTGTTCAAACACATGAAAAACAGACAAGGGAAGAAAAAGCTAAAGAATTTATGATGTTAGGAATGAGGAAAATAGAAGGAGTTAGTATATCAGAATTTGAGAGAAAGTTTAGAATAAATCCATTGTTTTATTTTAGATTTGAAATAAATAATCTTACACAACAAGGTCTAATTGAAGTAGATTTAGATAAAATAAAATTAACAAAAAAAGGCTTAGATTTAGCTAACAGAGTGTTTGAAGAATTTGTATAAATTATTACGGAAATAGAGCTTCAGAAATTTAAAATATATTATTATTTTTGTATAATTTCTATTGACAAAATAGATTTTAAGTTATATTATCATGGCAGTCAAACATCAAGTTTGCTAAAAAGAGGTGAAGTGATGTCAGAAGATTTAGATAAACGAAAGAAAAAAGTACTGCAAGCTATTATAGAAGCATATATAGAAACAGCTGAACCTGTAAGTTCAAATAATTTAGTAAAAGAATTAGAATGTAGTAGTG
>CATJZH010000094.1 GCA_949746285.1 uncultured Clostridia bacterium | reverse complement strand
ATTATTGAATAAAATTTGATTCATATAAATATTATAATCTAATAATAAAAAAATATTATAGAATAAAAATAAAATAAAAGTGGGCAAATGAATTACATCATCCATTTGCCCAACTTTTTTTGTTACTCTCCAAAATCATTCCAAAACTCATCACTTCCTGTAAACAGTCCATGCATGTATGCCTTTCTTTTTTCTTTTAGAGCTGAATCACCGGGATACCGCCTGCCTGTTTCTCCATCCAGTCCATCCCAATATCCAGCTTCATACATTTCAGTTAATTCTTCGTTTCCTTCATACATACGAGAATCATATCCTCCTGCAATTGATGGTACTGGTGTCATTGTTTCAAATTCTTCTTTTAGTTTCTGATATAAATTCATTGTCATCCTCCTCTCGCTATAGCGAAATAATTGTTCATAATATTATTTATACAATTACATTATAACATAATTTGCATAATTTTTCAATTCATAAATACTATTTACTAATAGATTAAAGATTTTATAATAATATTCAAAAGCATTTGACTTATTTATGTAAACATGTTATAATTTTTACAATGCAGTCGTAGTAAATTTTCCCCATTCGGAAAACTTTCTACAACATTGAAATTAACATTATAAGAAATCCTCATGATTTTGAGGTAGAAAGGAAGAAAATGCATGTTTAGAAACAAATTCAGAAATGAAGTAGATCGGATTAATAATCTAAGTAGTAGATTTAAATTCGATAGTACAGATGGTTTCGATACCATTTCAGTAGAGGCTCTTGAGTACTATTTAACAGAAATAAGAACTCTTACCAGAATGGTTAACTTCACAAAGTCAAATGGGAAGAAAAATGATTCCGTGACTCTGGAGCTATTCCAGAACGAAGTTGAGGTTTTAAAGGGCAAAATTTATCATCAGTATATGAGAAACTTTGGAGTATACGATAATACCTCAATTCGTTCTAATAATGTTTCCGATATTCCTGATGTTGTAAAAAAAGTAAAGGAACAGTTTGTTGCCAAAATTAATGAGGCACACAGTTATTTCGGAAAATTCATTGAAGGCAGTTTCCACTTCGGTTTTAAGGCTGGAGAAAATCTCATGCCTCATTCAATCGAGGAGCTCCTAAAAGCCGTTGAAAAAACCACTTGGGATGCTTGTAAAATTACATCCGGCTTTCCGCAAGTACCGTATCAGGAGCGGTTTAATAAAATCCTGAACAAGGCCATTAAATCATATGTTGAAGATTTTTTGGCAAAATAAGATGCATATGCGAAGCCCTCTCATGTAGCTATGAGAGGGCTTCGCTGTTACTAGTAATTGATTTCAATCTTTAAAATACCCTAATTATTTAATAAATTTGATTAAAACTATAAACTATGTTATATTATAAAAGTATAATAATATATGAAAGAGGTATTTTTATGGAAGAAAAATTACTTGCTAAAAATCCAACAGCATATCACAACTATACTATCGATAGTACTTTAGAAGCTGGTATAGTTCTAACTGGTACTGAAATAAAATCTATCCGAAATGGTAAGTCAAATATAAAAGACACTTATGTTAATATTAAAAATGGCGAAGTATTTATTTATGGTATGCATATTAGTCCATATGAATTTGGAAATATTTATAATAAAGATCCTTTGCGCACTCGTAAACTTTTACTTAATAAAAGAGAAATAAATAGATTATATGGTATGATTAAGCAAAAAGGTGTTTCTATTGTTCCTATAAAAATGTACATGAAAGGAAATAAAGTAAAGCTAGAAATTGGAATTGGAAAAGGTAAAAAACTTTATGATAAAAGAGAAGATATAGCAAAAAAAGATGCTATGTTAAAAATGAAAAGAGCTATACAAAAAAACAAGCTGTAATTAAATTGCAACTCGTTTTTTTGTATTTCATCTACTAATCCATATAATTTAACTGTTTTTAATATATATTCTGTTTTAGTTAATTTTTCCAATAAGTTTTCCTCTAAGCTTTATTAGCTGAACAGAATACATCATTTATTTTATGCGCCACTGTTGCTTTTATTTCTTCTCTTGCCGCACCTAAATATTTTCTAGGATCAAATACTGATGGTTCATCATTAAATACTTTTCTTACAACTCCTGTCATTGCTAATCTTAAATCTGTATCTACGTTTATTTTTGAAACTCCGTTTTCTCCTGCTTGTTTTAACATTTCATCTGGACATCCTTTAGCTCCTGGAATATTTCCACCATTATTATTGCACATTTCAACAAGAGCTGGTATTACTGAAGATGCTCCATGTAATACTATTGGTGTATTTGGTAATTTTTCTTTTATTTTTTGTAATATATCAAATCTTAATTTAGCATCACCCTTGAATTTGTATGCTCCATGACTTGTTCCTATTGCAATTGCTAATGAATCACAACCCGTTCTTTGAACAAATTCATATGCTTGTTCTGGATCTGTATATCTTGCATCATCTGCTGCAACATTTACATCATCCTCTACTCCAGCTAATTTTCCAAGTTCTGCCTCTACTACAACACCTTTTGAATGTGCATATTCTACAACTTTTTTTGTTAATTCTACATTTTCTTCAAAATCATATTTTGAACCATCTATCATAACTGATGTAAATCCAGCATCTATACACATTTTACAAGTTTCAAAATCTGGTCCATGATCTAGATGAAGTGCTATTGGAATAGTTGTTGTTTGAACAGCTGCCTCCACCATTTTTACTAAATATTCCATTCTTGCATATTTTATTGCACTTGAAGAAACTTGTAAAATTACTGGTGATTTTGCTTCTTCAGCTGCATCTGTTATTGCTTGTATAAATTCCATATTGTTTATGTTAAAAGCTCCTATTGCAAAATGTTCTTTCATTGATTTTTCAAACATTTCTTTGGTTGTTACTAATGGCATAATAATATTCCCCCTTTTATTTTATATTACTTTCTACATTGTATAATCTTCAAATTACTATGTCAAGTAAATTTTGTGTGATTTTATATGTATATTATATTAATTGTTACAACTTACGTCTATATTTAAAATAGTAGAATAACTAAAGAGCTCTAATACATTAGAACTCTTTAGTTAATATAAATTTACTACTATAAATTATAACTATTAATCACACTTACATCTGTAACTTCCGCACATTGACTCTCCCTGTGCTGTACCATCACAACAACCAGGACAAGCTTGCACTTCTATTTGTTTCAATTCACAAACGCTATGATCGCAATTATTATATTCACAACTTTCTACTGTACATTTTATTTTTTGATTATCCATTTAAAATTACCTCCAAAATAATAAAATAGAGCTTTAGAGCTCTATTTTATTATTTGCAATTATATATTTAATATTCTAAATAAAATTTATCTCCTACAAATTTGTAATTTAATCTTTTTAAATTTTCTTCAAAAGACATTTCATTTTGATTATCTAATTTTTTATTGTTTGAAAATTCATAAAATTGGTCATATATTTGTTCAATACTATCTAATATTACTTCTCCATTATAATTAATTATACTCCATTTAAATTTAGCATAATTATAATCATTTGGTTTTATTTCAGTATCATCTAAAATTAAATATAGTTTTTGTGATACAAGTCTTGGATTTATAACATTATAAGTTTTATCAAAAATATTATTATAATTTTCATCAATTATTTTAAATAAGCTTTCATTATCTTTTACAATATATCTTCCATCTCCACATACATAGATATCTT
The DNA here is from genome assembly GCA_949746285.1 of uncultured Clostridia bacterium. Lineage (GTDB taxonomy): Bacteria > Bacillota > Clostridia > TANB77 > CAG-508 > Scatovivens. Next base: position 2,881 of record CATJZH010000094.1, on the reverse strand, counting down.
TATAAGGCTCTGACACCATATTTCCTTCTGAATTTATAAAATATATAGTTTTATCATTATAGTTTTTAAGTAAAATTTTATCTCCAAAAAAATCTAAAATCTGTGCTTTTCCTGTCATAGAATTCTTTTTTCCATAACCTGTATACCACCCTTGAGTTCTTTTCGAAATTTCATAAAATGGTATAGTGCCATTTGAAAATAAATACAAATAACTTGGATCATAATCCATATAATCTGTATCTAAAGTTATCCTTATATTTAAATCGTTTTTCTTAGCAAGTTGATACTTATCTCCTAATCCCATATTAGACTGTGTAACAAGTAAATCATATTCATTATTATAATTATATCTATAATCATAATCTTTTTTTTCACTTTCTTGGTATGCTGGTATTTTATTTATATTATTGTCTACTATTGGTATTTCATATTTCATATCTTCTTTTTGTTCTAATGTGTTTGTATAAATTTCTTCCAATTCTTCTTCTTTTGCTTTATAATTTTCATCTGCTGATTCTGTTCTATACGATAACACTGTTCTTTCATTTTTAAGTATTATATAAGAACTTCCATTTTCACAAACTAGTGCTACATGAAACTTTTTATCATACGAATTTATTTCTATAAATGGACTAGCATAATCATACTTGAAATCTATAACAACTTGTCCATTTGGATTTATATATCCAAATTTTCCATCTTTTTTTATATTTATATATGGCTCACTAATATCTAGTTCTGTAATATATTTAAAATAATCTTTTTTATAGGCAAGTTCATTTTTATTTTCTCTATTTTTTATTGATCTTCCTAAAGAAGCATAGTTCATTGTTACAATACCCGTTATTGCTATTGCTACCATAAGTACTATCGAAACAGAAATACCAGTTATGCTATCTATTTCTACTAAATTTTCTTTTAATGTTTTAAATAAAACTACTAAACCTGATATTATGCTAAAAGCTCCAATCGCTGGTTCTTTTATAAATATAAAACTTATAGCAAAAATTCCTATAACATATCCTATATTAAAACCTGTATCTGATTTATGATTATAACTTTGAATAGCATCTATTAGAACAATAAATCCTAATATTATATATATTGATATTAAAATATACTTTACTACAATTCCTTCTTGTACTGTAATTAACGTTTTATCTTGTGGAACATGAATTGTATAAACTATAATAAGTATTCCTAATAGCAAATTCATTAATGCTATACATAAATTAACTATTTTACCTCTCATATTACACCCTCACGTGTTTTATTTATTTCTTTTGTATTTCTTCTAAAACTACTTTATATATTTCACCGATGTATATCTTCTCTTGTTCTTAAAACATTTTCTTTAACACATTTAATTTCATTCCAATCGTATGTACTTGCTAAATTGCAAGCTGCATTATATGATTCTTCTATATGCTTTTGATCTCTTTCATGAATATCTTTTTTATTATCATGTGTAAATTTATTTTCTCTATTCTTTATTAGCTGTTTTACTTTTTCTGGTGGCATATTCAAGAAAAATACTTTAGATGGTACTGGTAATCCATATATATTAAATTCTAAATCAAATAGCCAGTTTAAAAATTTTTCTCTTTCTTGTTTGTTGCTTATTTTTCCAGCTTGATGCACCATATTTGCAGTTGTATATCTATCAGCTAATATTATTCCACCATCTTCAAAATACTTTTTAAAGTCTTTTGTATATGTTGCATATCTATCTGCTGCATAAAAAGTTGATGCTATATATGGACTTATTTCTTTAGCATTTTCTCCAAATTCTCCAGATAAGTACATTTTTACAAGTGATGATGATGGACTATCATAATTTGGAAAACTAACAGTTCTATATTCTATTCCATCATCATCTAAATGCTTTTTTAATAAGTCAAATTGTGTTTGTTTTCCACTTCCATCTGTTCCATCTATTACAAATATTTTTCCCATTTCTTTTCCTCTTATATTATTTATTCTTTTCTATTCTACTAAATAATGGTTCTATATTTTCTAATTTTAATCCTGGTTTTACTAAAATAAATTCCCATTTTGGATTTTCTAATTTTAAATAATTTCTTATTTTTTTACAAGCTGTTGGCATAACCATCTCAAATAAATTTGATAAATTTGCAATTATAACACTACAAGTATATATTGTATCATTAAAACTATTTATGTCATTTTTCTTAGCAATCCAAGGTTCTTTTTCATCATAAAATTTATTTCCTACTTCTACTAATTGTATTATCTTCTTTATAGCTTCTCTAAATTCTAGTTTTTCTATAAGTTCTCCTACTTGGGTATAAGATTGTTCTATTTCTTTTTTTATATTTTCATCCAAATTTCCATTTGGAATCTCATCTAATCCTTTAAACCTTAAAGTTCTATTTACTAAATTTCCAAATTTATTTAATATTTCGCCATTATGAATATTTTCAAAATCTTCTATTGTAAAATTTGTATCTTTTTTCTCTGGGCCATTTGCTAGTAAATGATATCTTAATGAATCAGAATCATATAAGTCTAATGCCTCTAAAGCTGTCATTCCAATTCCTTTACTCTTTGAAAATTTTTGATCATTAAAATTTAAATATTCTGCTGAAACTATTGTATCTACTAAGTGATAATTTTCTTCTTGTCCTAATAATAATGCATTTAATATTATGCTATGGAACATTATATTATCTTTTCCATGACACATATATATTTTATTATTATGTCCTTCTTTCCAGAAATCTTCCCATGTGCAATCTGTTCTTTCTTCACAAAGTTTCATTGTATTTGTTAAATATCCTAGTACAGCATCTATCCATACATACATTTTCTTATCATCATATCCTGGAATAGGTATATCTACTCCCCAAGTTAGATCTCT
>CATJZH010000093.1 GCA_949746285.1 uncultured Clostridia bacterium | reverse complement strand
ACATCATAGATTATTCCTTTAGCATCTAATAATTTCTTAGATGATTTTATTTGTATTTCTCCATTTACTTTGTTTTCTTCATTAACTGTATTAAACAATCTATCTGCTATTAAACCTTGATCCATTAATTCTTGATCTGTCATACTGTTCCAGTGTTTATTTGTTTCAGTATTTTTATTAGATTCCATTAACATATTAGTATCTACATAGTCTAATATTTTATCAACTTTTAATTCTGCTACAACATCTTTTGCTCCTACAGATCCTGTATAATATGTTTCTCCTAAATATTTTCCATAATATCCATCTGTTCCATTAAATGTCATTTTATCTTTAGTTCTATATTCTGCTCTATCTTTTGCATAGAATGATTTATATAATTCATTTCTTGCTGTTCCTGCCGCTGTATATGTATCATCATAATATGCTTCATATCCACTTGCATCAGCTTTGTATCTTAAATTATATAATCTTTCACTAATTCTGTCTATTTCACTACTATTATTTACTGAGAATACATAAGTTACATCTACTGTACATCCTTGTAGTAAGTCTTCATCAACATTTAAGTATGCAAGTCCTTTTACTTCTTCTACTGTTGGTAAGTATTGTAGATTTTCAGCTCCTATTGACGTTTCCTCATTTATAACAGTATTTATTATTCTATTGCTATCTTGTTCATATACATTATCAAATTTAATATCTGCTAATGCTTTACCATCTGATGTTGTTAATTGTATTCTTGATATAAATTCTTTTATTGAAACATTTACCTCTGGTCTATATTCTACACCAAAGTCAATATTTTCTATTTTATATCTAGAATCTCTATTAATTCTTTCTATGTATTCATCAAATGTATATTCAATAACATCATATGTTGTTTTTTCAGGTCTTATTGGGAATGTTACTGTTTCAGCTTTCATAGATGTATTTTTCATAAAGTCTTCTGAATAGTCTTGTGGTAATGATTTTTGAGCTTCTTCTGTTTTTCTATTGTTTACAGTTTCACTCCATTTAATTACTTCAAGTCTTCTTATTTCATCATCTCTTGCATCAGAGTTTTGCTCTTTTTCTAATTCAGCTAAAACTTTATCTCCTGAGCTTGGTTCTTCGCTTATATAACTATCTACATTATAGTATTTTGTTGATTTATATTCTTGTCCATTATATACTACGTCTTCAACACTTTCACCATAATTGAATCTTACTATATAATCTCCTGGAATAAATGATTCTAGTTTATATGAACCGTCTGAAGCTGTTCTTGTGTTAATAATTGAATCGCTCCATACTTTTACACTTTCTTCATATATTCTTTCTTCATTATTCTTTGGTAATTTTATTATTTCAACTAAGTTTACATTTATTCCTTCTGCTGGTGAATCTTTAGTTTCATCAAGCAATAATCTACCTGCTCTACCTTTTTTCTTGTTGCTCTCAGCTTCTCTTATTTTTTCATCTATACCTATATTTTTTACACCATTTCCAATATATTGTGTATTTCCATCATTACCAGCAATAGCTGATCTTGCATCATCCCAAACTGTTCCTTTTACATTTCTTTCTAATTTGTTTCCATTTTCTGATCCAGCTGGTGGTTCTTCACCTGGAGGTGGTGGTACAGGTTCTCCAGACTCTGAGCTTAATATACTTAATGTTATTCCTGTTTTATATGCATCATTTTCATATTCTGAATAATCTTGTATACTATTATTTTCATTTCCAGCTGATTTATTTGCATCTGTTTTTAATCCTAAATTTCCTGGATTTGAGTTTTTGTCTACAAATCCTGCTGGTCTATCATCTGGATAATATGTTGAATATGCATTTATTTCTACAACATTATTTTTCTCACCTAGTTTTATATCTGTTAAATCTGTTCCATCTTTTGTATCTACTACAAATTTAATGTATATATCAAAGCTTTCGCCTTGTGTTAATTTAATATTATCAAATCCACTTAAATAAACTGTATTATATTTTCCGTTTTCTAAATTTACTTTTGAGTGTTTTGGATATGTTGGTGTATTACTTAATTTTACCTCACCTGTTTGTTTATTATTTGATTTATCAACATATTCATACCAAGCTTCTACTTTATTTACAGTTTTTTCATGTAAATATCCATCTTCTCCTAATACTTTTATTACTTTTGTATTGTTATTTGGATCATATGCTTTAAAATCTGAACTGTAGAAATCTGCAATTTCTCTTATTCTTGAGTAAACATTATTAGCATCTTTTACATCATTATTTGCAATAGTCATTTTATATGTTATTTCTGTATTTAATTCTGTTTTTTCTTTATATTCTTTAACATCATCATTAACATATTGTGTATGTTTATAATAATAGTCTGAAGCATATACTTTAAAACTATAATTTAATGCACTATTTTCTCCACCTGTTACATAGTCTCCTCCAAATGGTGAATTATTTACATGTTTTTGTCCAAAGAAATATGTCATTTCTGTACCGTTTACGGTTGTTTTTAAGTTGTATACATCTTCTTCAATATTTAAATCCATTTCTTTAGTTTGTAATCCTAAGTTAATGTATTTCAAATATTCTGTTTCTCCTGAATGAGAGAAATATAACATATTTATATTATCACCATTTACAATTTGTCCATTGTGTGGCTTACTCTTTATTATGAAACTGTATGCACTCATACCTGTGCTATCTGTTAAATCTAATGTACTATTATGCTTATCTTTTGTATAAGACAATGTTTTAGTATTATCAGGAGATTCTACCACTCCATTAATACCAGTATTGTATTCTATTGTTTCTAAACTATTGTTGAAGTTGTCTCTTACGTCTGTATACTCATTTGCATTTGAATCTGTCATATATGGCATAGAAATTGAATTATCTGCTTTATTTATATTAGCTTTACCATCTTCTCCTGCATATACTGTTGAAATGTAGTTTGCTCCGTTATAATAGAATTCTACATAGTAATTAATGTATGCACTTGTTGAATTATAGTTTCCTGTTATATCATCTCTATTTGTAGCTTTTATAACTCTACCTGAGTTAATTCCACCTTCAACCATCTTTTTGTTAGATTCTGCTCCTGCATCTGTTGTTCCGTTTGTTTCTCCAAATTTATATGTTCCATCTGCTTCTGTGTATGTTGTTGCAACTTTTTTATTTGTGTCATCATGAAGTACTACTTTAATTCCTGATAATTTTCCTTCAGCATCATCCATTTTTCCATCTCTATTAGCATCTATCCAAACTTTTCCAGATATTATTAAGTTCTTTAATCTAACATAATCAATATTATCGTTTGTTGTATAGTTTACTAAATCTTTTGGAATTAAATCTATATCATTTCTATTATGAAGACTTGTAATATCTAGTTCATTTTTTAAGTTCAATAAGTACATATTACTCATTGTAATATCACATTTAATTTGAATTACAAAGTATTCATTTGATTTTACCTCTCCAGGATATTTAAAAGTAATTTTATTACCATTTATTTCTTGAGTTATTTGTGATGTTGTTGAGTCTTCTGCTCCTGAAGCACCATATTTTTTAACCGATAAGATTTCTTTAAATGTTAATCCTGTTTCCAATGTATCTACAAGAGTTATATTATTTACTATTGTTGTTCCTGTATTTTGTACTTTTATTGTATATACTACATTATCATACTTCTCAACTTCAATTGGTGAATCATATTTTTGCTGATTTGTCTTTGCATCTCTTCCTGTTATAGGTACTGAATTTGCACTTGAAATGTATTTCCATACACCCATATCATATGTTTGGTATTCAACAGTTGCTGATGAAGTTGCTGGTATTAATGGTGTTAATAATATACCATTTTTATTTAAAGTACTAATAACTGTTCCTGTATTTGTTATTTTTACTTTTTGTTTACTTTCTAATATAACTTCAAAATTCATTGTTAAAGTAGCTGTCTCTCCTGGTGCTAAAGCCCCTTCATATATATATCTAGTATCACTACTTTTTTTCCATCCATTTCCAGTTGCTGATAAAAGTTTTAATTCATTTGTTTTAAAAGTATCATCTAATACAATGTTTTTAATATTACCAAAATTAGCTGTATTTGCTCCTGTATTTTTTACATTTATTGTATAAGTTATTTTATCTCCTAATTCACATTTTGTAAGGTCTGTAACTTTACCATCATTAATTTTTGTTACAGCCTTTGAAATACCCATATTATATCCTAATATTTTTACTATTGCTTCTGAGTCTAAATCAGAACTTATTAAATAGTTTCCTTTAATTAAATCTATGTTATTTCTATTAAATGAGCTTATTATATTTACTACATTTTTTCTATTTATTGCTTGTTTAGATAATAGTTCTTCTGTTACTCTCATCGTTATATATGTTATTTGTGTTCCACCAGAATCTAATGTTCCACTATAAACATATTTTCCTGATTGTTCTATCCATCCTGCACTTGTAAATTCCTTTTGAACCGAGAACCCATTTGGTACATCTTCTGTCATTGTGTAAGATATTCTTCCATATGCTGCTGAATTACTTCCTTCATTATTTTTTACAACAATTTTGTATTTTACGAAGTCTCCTACTTCAACAGAATTTTGTGTTGATTTTGGAGTTCCTGTACTTGTTATGACATCTACTGTTTTAGTCACAGAAATTCTATATTGTTTACATCTTACATAGTCAAAATCTGTTACCTTATTCTTTGGTACATTTTTTATTGGTTTTCCATTTGGCAATTTAAAGTTTGAAATATTTACTGTATTTCTTAATTCAGTGCTTCCATTTGCTCTTACATTATCTTTTACTTTTAACCATACTGTAAATGTATATGTTCCTTTAGAAATTGATAAGTTCTTAGAAGTTAGTCTTCCATTTGAACTTGATCCTCCTGCTAAATTACTTGAAATGAATGTGTACTGAGAAGTATTATATGTGTCTGTTATATCTAATTTTACTGGCATTCCCTTATTTATTACTTTTATTGTAAAGCAAACTCTATCTCCTCTATCTACATATCCTTTACTTCCTAAGTTTGTTTTTTGATTTCCATTTGCATCTGTAACAGCCGTAACTGTTTTGCTTACACTTACATTAGCTATTGCATTTAATGTATATTCTTGCTTTGTTGTTTTAGTGTCCTTTTTACCTCTCATTATTACTTCGTTTTGACCACCAACAACACGTATAAATCCACCTAGTATTCTTGCTTTATATAAAGTGCTTTGTCCTTCTATTTTTACTTTAACTTTCTCTAAATCTGCATCTCCAAAAGCATCTATTGGTATATAAAATGCCTTTCCATTGCAGTTATCATATGAAAAATTCTTAAGTCCATATGCTGTAATTACTTTTTTATTATAATCTGTATAACTGTTACCACCATCAGTTGAAATTTTTAGTTTAGCATTACTTGGAAATTTAACATTTACTGCACCAAATCCATCATATGTTGAATTATATTCTAGTTTTGATATGTTTGTAACTTTTGTTACACCACTACCTTCTCTTTTTAATCTATTAGCTTCATTTATAGCTGTACTTACTGTATCAGCTCCACTATAATTTGAGGCTGAGCCTGTTATAGAAACATTAAATAGTGAACTAAGGTCAGATTTTCCACCACTTCTATTTATGTAAGAACCTAATGTTCCTTTAGTTCCTTGTCCTTGTTCAAATAAATATGCCAAGCATGCCATTCTCCCTGCTACAATTGAGTCTCCAGATTTTGAGCCATTAATTGAACTTGTATCAAATCCTAATGCAGAATTTCCATAACCTATTTTTACATCAGTTGCTATAGTTCTAGTACCAACTGCATTACTTACGTTTACACCGTGAACACATTGAACTGTTGTATAGCCTTCGCCTTCATGCATCTCACTTGTTGTATATGTAAGATCTGAGTTTAAGTCATAACGACCTGCAAAATAACCACCTAAAGTTTCTTTTACAACGCTCATAATTTTTATTGCATAAGTATTTACTATTAAACATAAACTTACAATTATAACTATTGATACTAAAATTATTATTCTATTTATTAGTTTAATTTTATCTTTATCATTTTTAAGTAATTTACTTACAATAAGCATTGCTATAAATGCAAGTGCTAATGCTATTATTACTATTAGTATATAATAAACTGCACCTGTTTTTATTGTTATAAGTAATTCTACTATTGAACTATCATTATTTTCATCATAATCTGATAATTGTAAATCATTTGTAGATTTTACTATTTCAGCTATATTTTTATAAACACCAGTAGCTCTTTCATCCATAGATTTAGTTAAAACTAATGTTATTTCTTTTGATTCACCTGGATTTATTAAAGTTTTGTTTAATGCAGATGTATATACAGCATTATTTTCACCTACTTGCCAATTAGAACTTGCTTTTTCATTAAATTTCAATCCTTCTGGAATATAGTCACAAATTTGATTTATATATCCTGCTGTTTTTCCATTATTTGTTACTTTTACAACATATTCTACTGTTACTTTTGAAGAGTTCACATATTTTGCTGGTATTTCTATTTTTGCCAATCTATCTCCATCTGTAAAGTTCTCTGTTTGGGTTCCCTTTTCATTTTCTATTGTTACTTTTTTTACATATGTAGATATACCCATATCAAAATCTGAGTTTTCTTTAAGTCCTATATTTACATTTGCATTTCTTTCAGATATTTCAACAATATCTGACACTGCATAATTCTTTTTATTACTATTTAATGTTAATTGTTTTGCAATTACATTTGATGATTTAGAGTTTGAACTTCCAATTTCTTGGTAAGTTGAAACATCATAAATACTATTATCATAATCAAATACAACTACATATTTTCCTACATCTAAGTTATTAAAAGTATACTCTCCATTTTCATCTGTCTTTCCTGTTTTTAATACATTAGAATCTTTTATTTGTGATGTTTCTAAACTATCTGTCTTGAAAAGCATTACTTTTATTGACTCTAAAGCTTCTTCCTCTTCATATAATCCATTTTTATTGCTGTCTAACCAAGCTTTACCTGAAATTGAATACTTAACAGTGTTAGCAAGGTTGTCAATATTATTTGTAACATTATCTTCAATATTTATATTTTGGTTATTGTCTGGAGATACTGTTGCATTTACTTCTGGTAAATTAGTATCTTCTTTAGTTTCTGAATTATTATTTTTATCTGTATTGCTATCATCATTTTTAGGTGTATCTGGTAATACAAAATCAGGTGTTTCAGGTACTACTGTATTTACTTTGTCTTCAAAATTATCTGGTTTATCTTCACTATTATTTCCATCATTGTTTGTATTATCATTATCATTATTATTTCCATCATCATCTGGTTCGTTATCATCATCTGCTGTTCCACCATCTGGTAATGTTTTTATTTCGCTTGGGTCAACGTGTAATATAATTTCTGCTATATCACTTACATTATCTGAAGGTACTAGTTGAAGTTCACTGTCTATACTTGTTTGTCCTGTTCTTAAATTTTCAACATCAACTGTTGCATCTACATCAACAACAAGTTGTTCTCCTGGTTTTAAGAATTTATAAGTTGATATAAATTCATACTCAGAAAACTCCATATTTTCTTGTGTTCCATCTGGTAATGTAAGAACTGCACTATTAATTTTTAAACCATCATCAATAAAGTCTGAAAAATCAACTGGTCTTTCAGCTAATCCTGTATTTTGTATAATTATATTGTATTTTACATTATCTCCGTTTTTAACTATTGAACCATTTTCCGGTGTAGATGTATAAATTATATTTAAAGGACTTTCTGCTTGAATAACTCTTTTTACATAGTCATTACTTAAATATAATTTTCCATCAATATTTGAGTTAGCACTCATTGAGATTGTTGTTTCAGCTATAGAAAGATCTAAACTACCAATTGTTGATGAAACTATTATATCTTTAGTTTCGCCTTTTGGAATATTTAATATACTAAAAGTTACCATACATCCTGAAGATGTATCTTGTTTAGATATATCGACACCTTCGTTATAAATACCTGTTTCTGTTAAATTTACTTCTAATAGCTTTGGTATCATAACATTTACTGTTACATTTTCTAAATCTCTATCGCCTATATTTTTTACAGCAGTATGTAATAATAATAAATTTGTTGAATATAGATCTGAGTCATTAGCAAGTTGTGCACCACTATTGCTTAAAGTAAGTTGTAATTCTCCATTTATAACTTTATTTTTTATTGTTTGATATTCTTTTTCTTGTATTCCATCAGCGGAAATTGTTATTTTTCCATATACTTCTGGAGTAGACATTTCTGAAATTTTTCTTACTCTTGCTTGATATGAAAATACTGCTTTCTCCCCTGGATTTAAAATATCTATTTTTGAAGTTTCATATATATGTTCATTTTCAGTATCTTCTTTCCATATACCTATTAAGTCTTCTTCATGAGTTGTACTATTTATATCTTTATATGTATACCAATAATAACTGTTTGTATTTTCTGCTAATCCATTTAAGTTTATGTTTGTTATAGGTTTACTTGTTTTATTTTCTAAAACAACATTATATCTTAAAATTTGTCCTTCATTTACCTCTTCACCTTCTTGTAAAACTGTTCCTGCTTTTGTAACTTGTGTTCCTATATTTAATTCTGGTGTTTCTTCTACTACTTGGCAGTCTTCTAATTCTACTGCTTTAACTTCTGTTTCTAGTCCTACAATAGAGCTATCTGTCATTTCTTGATTATTTAAATTATAGTATGTAGTAAATAAATTATATGCTGTTTGATTATATCCTATATTTTCAGGTATGTTTAAGTTGTATGAAATCTCTACTCTTTCTCCAACTTTCATACTATTATTATTTAATGTAACTTTAAAGCTCTTTATCTCGGAAAAGTCATTAACATTTTCTTTCCAAGTATTAGAATTTTTATCTGGGTTTTCTTCTGTTGAATAATATACTTTTCCAACTAATCCATTTAAGTTTACTGCTCCAGTTAGTTTTGTATCAAATGTTGTATTTAAATCTACATTGTCTTTAGTATTTCCAACAGCTGGTATTTTTCCAATTATTTGAACATTATTTATGTCTTCATTATAATTGTTCATTATTACTGTTGATACTTTAGCTGTTTGAGCTGTTGTAGCTGCATCAATTTTTCCTACTACTGTCTCATCATTATAAGTTATTAAAATATCATTTTCTTTATTAAAGTTTTCTAATTTTGTTTCTTTTAATATACCACTTCTTGAAACATAATTTACTTCTATGTCTTCACTAACTTTTCCTTCTGTTTCATAAGCAATGTTAGTTGCAATTTCATTTGTATATCTAAATTTTACTGCTGATTTACCATTTGCTGTAATTTTATTTAAATCTAAATTTGCCGTAATTAATACTGTTGTTCCTTCAATTAATGTTCCTGGTTCATATTCTGTTTGTGTTCCAGTTAAAGCAACTTGTATTTCGTTTAATCCTTGAGCATTTTTTACAACTTGCCAATTTCCTAATGATAAACCATTTTTATACATCAAGTTTACACTTTTTATTTCAGCATTTTCAACAGCTGAAGGTAATTCTATAGAAATTGTTGGATTTCTAAATAATTCATATCTTTCTTCATTTGTTTGGAAAGTTGCTGTAAAAGTAACTTCATTTTGTTCTGTTGTAATTAAATCATTAGTATTCATTTCTAAAGTCATTTTTGATTCTGTTTCTTCTAAATTTATAATATTTTCTGAAGAAATATTTTGTATTACAACTTCATTTTCCTCAAATATTTTTGCTACTTTATTTGTAACTTGTGTTTTTATTCCTTTAAAAGATTTCACATAATCTCTTGAAAAAGTATCACTACCTTTAATAGCTTTTTCATTTTTTATATTTAAAGTTCCATTACTTTCAGCATTTTTTATTTTAAAAATTGTTCTATCTACATCTGTATTATAATAGTATATATACTTATCATTTCTTATTTCTGAGTCACTAGTTATATCACCTATTTTTTCACCTAATTGGTTATATATTTCTATATACCCATTTGTTCCTAGTACACTATCAAATTCTTCTACAGCTACTGAAGTAGCTTTATAAGTAGATAAATTTACTAAGTCAATTTCACGTTCATCTGCTACTATTTTATCTATACTATTTTCTACTATAATTTCGTCTATAAAATTAGCATCCTTTATTTCAACAACATCTGTTGTAGAATAAAGAGTTTCTTTTTTATTTTCTAATACAGTATTTGCATATAAACACCCTTTATATTTACTTGCTGCATCTGATTTAACTTCATAAGTTGCTAAAACATCGTTACTTTCTACTATTTCTTTATGCTCTTCAAAATCTCCTAGTATTTCATATCCATAAGCTTCTAATCTAACATCACCTAAAAGCTCTATCTCTTCTCCAGATATAGAGTTTTCTGAATATGCTAAAACTAATCGTATTTCTTCGTCATAATTATCAATTACTTCACTAATGTTTGCAATTCTTCTATTAGTACCCTCTTCTTCAACCAAATCAATATTATCAGATATTTCTTCTACTCTATACATGCTTGGTGCAATTCCTGATATATTTGGAAGATCAAAGTTTACAGTTAGATTATTAACTTCATACCCCATAGTACTAACATTAAATTTGAAAGTTACATCGGCTAATGTTCCTTTTCCATTTTCATTATCAAATTTAATTAATTTGTTGATATTAAGATCTGTATTAACTTTTATGTCTTTAAGAGCTTCAATTTCCTCTTCTGTAAGTTCTTTTACTTCTACTTCTTCTTCGTTTACATCAACATTTTCCTCTGATGGTTCTGCTTCCTCATTTTCAGATTCAGAGTTTTCATCCTCAGGAATTGTTATTTCATCATTTTCAGTAGTGTTTTCCACTTCATTTTCTAATTCCTGATTATCTGAGTTTTCTTCATTTTCTTGAATTTCATCAGTTCTTACATCACTTGTAAATTCTGAATTCCATTCAACTTCTGTAGCTAAAGCCATATTAGCTGCTTCAGTCAAAACCAGCATATGATTAGACAATAAACTGATTATGAAAGCAAGTACTAATATTCTTTTTAGCATAAAGTGTTTCATTTTTCCCCTTTTCATTTGACTCTCCTAACTTAAACAAAATTATAGTATTTTTATCCTTTTATACTTACTTACTAATTATAGAGCTTTTTTTCTTCTTTTCAATACCTGTAATTGGGGCTTTTCCTATGTAAGCTCTATCTACTATCGGAAGGTCATTTTTGTGAATTGGGAACTTTTTATATCTTTTTAGTATCTTTTTGATTACATTCTTTACATTTTAGCTGTTTTTTCTAAGGAAATAGCGATATTGACATGTTTTAGAAAAAAACATTTTTTATATGATTTACAAAAAACTTATCCTTATTTATGTATACTTCTATTACATCAAATCTTATTTTCTGATTTTCTAACTTATATTTATAAACAAAATACTGACTTGATTTTATAATATGTTTTTTTTTCTGGCATCTACTGCTTCTCTAGGAGTACCATACATTATAGAAGTTCTTGTTTTAACTTCTATAAATACATATTCTTCCTTATCTTTAGCAATTATATCTATCTCTCCACTATAAGTAATAAAGTTTTCAAATAGAATTTCATATCCTAAATTTTTTAGATGTTCTTTTGCCTTATTCTCTCCAAATCTGCCTATTTTTATATTTTTATATTCTTCTATATCTTGAATTCCCTCCCTTCCCTAAGTAATTTTGTATTTTCCATCCATATCTTGATATATATACTTTTCTAATTCCAGTTTACTAATTATTTCAATTAGACTTGTAAAATCTAAATTATTTTCTATTAACAATTCATCTAAAGTTTTTTCCTTTTGAAATATAGAATTATATATTTTTTTGCACTTTTTATTCATATATGACTTATTTTCTTTGATAATTATCCTCTTTTTATTCATAAATTGTGGAAAACTTTGTATAATATCATCTATACTCGTTGTTAATATAGCACCTTCTTTAATTAGTTTATTTACTCCTACTCCTAAATAATTATCTAATCTTCCTGGTATTGCAAAAACTTTTTTCCCCTGTTCTTTAGCATTTCTTGCTGTTATACTTGTACCACTTCTATATGCCGCTTCTATTACTAAAACTCCCTCTGAAATAGCTGTAATAATTCTATTTCTTCTTGGAAAGTTTTCTTTTAATGGCTTTGTATTCTCCTCAAATTCTGTTATTACTAATCCATTACTATTTACTATATTATGGAATAAATTAGTATTTTCTTCTGGAAAAATATGGTTAAATCCGCTTCCCAGTACTGCTATTGTTTTTCCCTCATATTCTAATGCTGCTTTATGTGCAATACTGTCTGTTCCTAAGGCCATTCCACTAACTACTGGTATATTTCTTAAAACAAATTCTTTCGTAAAGCTTTTACAATTTTTTATTCCATATTCACTTATTTTTCTTGTTCCTACTATTGCAAAAGCATCTTGTTTTAATAAATCTATATTCCCAATTGCATATAATTTATCTGGTGGATTTTTAATTTGTTTTAATTTATTTGGAAAATCTTTTTTATCTATTATTTTATATTTCATAATACTCCTTATCTATAATTTATCTAACCCTCTATATTGCAATGATTCTAGTACATATTCCATTTTTATTTCTTCTTCATTATTTAAGTCTGCTATTGTCCTGGCTACCTTTAGAATCTTAAAATATGCTCTTGACGTTAACTTCATCTTTTCAAAATATGAACTTAAAAACTCTTTAGTCTTTTTATCTAAAATACAATATTTCTCTATTAATTTAGGGGTTAATTCCGAATTTGAAAATATAGAATATTTTTCATATCTTTTTTGTTGAAGCTTTCTAGCTTTATCCACTCTAGCTTTAATATTAGTTGATGTTTCTATATGGTTATTATTTATGTCATCATAATCTATTGATGGAACTTTTACCTGTATATCAAACCTATCTATCATTGGTCCACTAAGTTTTGCTCTATACATGTTTCTCTGCTGCACTGTACATGTACATTCTCTATTTTTACTACCATAATAACCACATGGACACGGATTCATACTTCCAATTAACATGAAATTGCAAGGATATGATATATTTATTCCTACTCTACTAATATTTATCTTTCTATCTTCTATTGGATTTCTTAGCACTTCTAACGTATTTCTATTGAATTCCAATAATTCATCTAAAAATAAAACACCAAGATGTGCTAAACTAACTTCCCCTGGTTTAGGAATTCTTCCACCTCCTAGCAAAGCTGCTTCTGTAATAGTATGATGTGGATTTCTAAATGGTCTTTTAGAAATTAAACTTTCATTATTAAGTATTCCAGATATACTATGTATTTTTGTAATTTCCAATGATTCTTCAAAACTTAAGTCTGGTAATATGGTAGGTAATCTTTTTGCCATCATTGTTTTCCCAGATCCGTGGACTACCAATTAACAAACAGTTATGTCCTCCCGCAGCTGCAACCTCTAAAGCTCTTTTAGCACATCTTTGCCCTTTTACTTCTGAAAAATCAACTATATTTTTTGTATTGCTTTTTAATAGTTCATCCATATTTATTAATTGTTCTGGTACATTTTTTTTACCATTTAAATAATTTATAACTTCTTTTAAATTTGAAATACCTATTACTTTTAGCCCTCTTACTATTGCAGCTTCTTTTGCATTTTCTTTTGGTAATATAATTTCTTCTATTCCATGCTTTTTAGCTTCAATACATATTGGTAAAATTCCATTTATTTTATTTAAGCTACCATCTAAGGAAAGTTCTCCTATAAATACAATATTGTTCATATATTCTTTTTTTATTATTTTCATAGAGCTTAATATTCCAACTGCAATTGCTAAATCTAAAGAAGCCCCTGTTTTCCTAACAGATGCTGGGGACAAATTTATTATATATTTTCTACTTAATAACTCTATTCCACAGTTTTTAATTGCTGTTCTTACTCTTTCTTTTGATTCTTTAATATTTGTATCTGGCAAACCTACTACATCCCAACATGGCATTCCTGATGATATATCTGTTTCAACATTTATTAAAATACCATCTAATCCTTGTAATACTATACTTTTTACAATAGATAAAATAGGCAACACTCCTCTCTATATGATTAATATCTTCTTTTTGAAAAATTTTGGCGACTGCCAATGAATTTTTGAATTAAATTTCACTTATATTACTACATTTAAAATTGTATGTCAAGAAAAATTTTAAAAAGCACACCACTATTTTTAGTGATGTGCTTTAAATTATTTTATAAAGTTCTTTTTATTTTTACACTTCTTATGTACTACCCATAAAACTATGTTTAATACTAATAATCCAAGTATTGTTACTCCTGCTACTATTGGTAAAATATCTCCTGTTCCAGGTGTTTTTTCATAGTTACTTAATCCTGTGTTGTTATTTGAAGTATAATTTCCATTATTTGAGTTTCCACTATTTCCTGAAGAATTTCCATTTAAGTTATTATTTGAGTTTCCATTTGAACTTATATTATTATTATATATATTTGTTATTGTTGTTGGCCCTTCTGTATTTGGTTTATTTACTTCTTCTGGTACTCTTATATAATAATATCTTACTTTTGTTGTATTTTCTAATTCTCCATCTTCATCTTCTGTTATCTTCATTTTCCCTGTACTATTATATGGTTTATCAAATAATTTATATCCTTTAAATGTTTTTTCTTCTGTTTTATACTCTTTTCCTTCATATCCGTCTATTACTACATTGTCTATTATTTTTGCTTTTGTTTCTTGGTCTATATATTCTACTTCTACTTTAGCTACTCTTGCATAATAATATTTTACTACTGTTTCTTCTTTCTTCATTGTTCCTGTAGCATTTTCTGGATAATATTCTTCTACTACTACATAACCTGCAATATCTTTTGGTTTTGTTGTATACTCGTCTCCTTCATGTCCTTCGTGTTTTGGTCCTTCTCCTAATGGTTTTCCCGTTATTATATCTATATATTCCTCTTTTATACCTTCTGATTCTTTTGCATAATAGTATGTTACTTTTGTTCTTGTATTTATTGTTCCATCTTCATTTACTGTTACTTTCATTTCTCCTGATGTATTATTACTTGTTTCTACTAACTTATATTTTTCGAATACTTTTTCTTTTGTTTCATATCTATCTCCTTCGTGTCCTTTTACTATTTCTGTACTATCTTTTTCTGTATATATGTCTCCGTCTAGTTCTGCTTTTACTTTTTCTTGTAGCCTTTCTCCACTATATTTGTCTATGTATTCTACTTGTAATTCTGCTCTTCTTACATAATAGTAACTTACTACTATTCTTTCTTTTGTCATTTGTCCTTTTGCATTTTCTGGTAACTTATCTTCTACTAAATCATATCCTTCAAATGTTTTTGCTTCTATATTATATTCATCTGCTTCATTTCCTTCATGATATGTTATTTCTTCTAGTAACTCTCCATTTATTGCATTTAAATGTCTTTCTATGACTCCGTCTGAAATATGTACATAATAATATTTTACTACTATTTCTTCTTTTGTCATTGTACCTTTACTGTTTTCTGGATACATTTCTTTGACGACTACATATCCCTCGAATTCTTTTTCTTCTGCAGTATATTCGTTATTTTCATGTCCATAAATATACTCATCTTCTGCTAGTTTTTCTCCTGTTACTTTATCTATGTACTCTACTCTTACATTTGTTTTTCTTTCATAATAGTATTTTACTTCTATTGCTTCTACTTCCATTGTTCCTTCTGCATTTTCTGGTAACTTAGTTTCTACTAAATCATATCCTTCAAACTCTTTTGAATTTGTTTTATATTCGTCTCCTTCGTTACCTTCATACACTTTACTGTCTAATACTTCATTTGTATTTATATCTATATGTTTTTCTATTACTCCACTTGATATATGTACATAATAGTAATTTAGAACTATTTCTTCTTTTGTCATAACTACTGTTTCATTTTCTGGTTTTTCTACTAATACATAATCTTCAAAATCTTTGGCTACTACTGTATATATATCTCCGACCAATCCTTCTTTTGTAATAACTTCTAATTTTTCTTCTGTATTCTTATCTATATAATTTACTGTTACTTTTGTTTTTTGTAAGTAATAATAAATTACTGTTGTCTCTTCTCTTGCCATTGTTCCTTGTGTATTGTCTGTAGCATCTACAAATGTATAGTTTTCTATTTCTTTTTGCTCTGATATGTACTCTTTTCCTTCATAACCTTCTATTATTACTTCTTCTGCTAAACTTTGTGCTTCTTCATCTTTTTCTAAATATTTTACTATTACTTTCGTATTTTTTGCGTAATAGAATACTTTTTCCCCAGGCTCTTCTGCAAAAGTTCCTGTCATAACTTCTGGACTTTCTATTAATGTATATCCTTCTACTTCTTTTACGTCTTCTACTACATCATACTCATCAAATACTTTTCCATTCTTTACTATTCTATCTGAAATTTCTTCTCCACTATACTTGTCTACATATTTTACTATAACTTCAGAATCTTTTCTTACATAATATACATTTATTACATTTTCTTCTGCTTTTTCGGTTACTTCTAATGGCATATTTTCTATTTTTTCTAGTCTATATCCATCTCTTACTTTGTCCTCATATGTATCTATTACATCTTTGTATGTTGCTGTATAAGTACTTGTTACCTCTTCGTCTTTTTTACCATCATAATAGTAATTTACTGTGTAACTAAACTGGTCTTTTATATAATATACTTTTATTATATTTAATCCTGCATATTCTTGTACTGTTAATGGTATATTTTCTGTCTTTTCTAGTTTGTATCCTGTTATTACTTTGTTTGTTACTTCTTCTATTACTGTTTCATATGTTTGATTTTCAATTATATCTGTTTTACTTTCATCAAGATTTCCATCATAATAGTACTCTACTGTATAACTTAAATCTGTTCTTTTTGTATAATACACTTTTATTACATTATTTTCTTCATTTTTACTCAATACTAATGGAAGTTCTTCTACTTTTGTAAATTTATATCCAGTAATTCCATTTTTTTCGATTTTTTGAGTCAATTTCTCTTGTGTTATTACTTCTCCTCGTATTGCATCTACTATTTCTGTTCTTTCAGTATCAATAACATTTTCATAATAATATTCTACAGTATAACTTGTTTTTTCTTCTTCTTTTGGTTTTACTATGTAATATACCTTAATTATATTATTATCTATATTATCAGTTACTTGTAATGGTGTATTTAATACTGTTATTTCTTTTACATCTTCTGGTTTATTACTTTCAATATTTCTATTAATTGTAGATTCTTCTATTACATTTCCTACTTCTGTTTCTATCATTTCTGTTATTTTGTTATTTTTTATACCATTATAGTAATACTCTATTTTGTATGCTGTTTTTTTAGTTTCTACTGGCTCATCTGGGTCAACAGGTTGGTCATCTATTTTTTTATAATATACTTTTATAATATTATTTTCTATATCTTCACTTACCTCTAAAGGTATGTTAGATATTGTAAATAGCTCATATCCATCTATTATATTATCTTGCACTTTCTCGTTTATTGTATCTAATGTTATCACTACATCTTTTAGTACTTCTATTACTTCTGTTTTTCTGTTATTAATTACATTATCATAGTAATATTCTAACCTGTATCCTACTTTCTTTTCTTCTACTGGTATGTCTGGATTCTCTGGGTCTACTGGTTTAACTTCTTTTCTATAATGTACTTTTATTACATTGTTTTCTATATTGCTACTTGTTATTAATGGTACATTTAATACTGTAAATATTTCATATCCTTCAATTTTATTAGTTTCAACTTTTTCACGTATATTATCTATTGTTACCAATACATCTTTTTCAACTGTTATTACTTCTGTTCTTATATTGTCTATATTATTATCATAATAATATTCTAATCTATATGCTGTTTTCTCTTCTACTGGCTCGTCTGGATCTACTGGCTTACTTTGTTTAGAATAATGTATTTTTATTACATTATTTTTTATATTTTCACTTACTATTAATGGAACATTTAGTACTGTAAGTACATCATATCCTTCCATTTTATTTGCTTCTATTTTTGAAGCTAATATACTTTCTGTTACTATTTCGTTTTTATTTACAGATATTAATTCTGTTTTTATTGTGTCAACAACATTATCATAGTAGTATTCTATTTTATAAGCAGTTTTATCTTCTACTGGTATGTTTGGATTATCTTCTTTTTCATAATATACTTTTATTACATTGTTTTCTATATCTTTGCTAACTTTTAATGGTAAATTCAATGTTGCTAATAAATTGTATCCTTCTTTTTCGTTCTTATTCAATAATCCATCCAAATCATTTTCTGTTATTATTTCATTTTCATTTGCGTGTATTAAAACAGTTCTTGTTGTATCAATAATATTATCATAATAGTATTCTATTTTATAAGCCATTTTTTCTTCTACTACTGGTACATCTGGATCTGTTGCTTCAGTTTCTTTAATATAGTGTATTTTTATTACATTATTGTCTATATCTTCACTTACTTTTAACGGTGTATTTAATGTTGTAAGTAACTTGTATCCTTCTAATTTATTTATTTCTATTTTTTCATTTAGCATATCATTACTTATAACGACATCTTTTGTTGCTTGTAATACTTCTGTTTTGGTATTGTCTATTTTATCATCATAATAGTATTCAATTTTATATCCATATACTTCATTTTCAACTGGTGGTATATCTGGATTTTCTGAATCTATCATTTCTTTTACATAATACACTTTTATTACATTATTATAAATATTTTCACCAGCTACTAATGGTAAGTTTAGTGTAGCAAATAATTTATATCCTTTTGGTGTATTCTTCTGAAGTATTTCCATTACTTTTTCTTTTGTTATTTCTTCACCTACAAAAATCTCTATAACTTCTGCTTTTGCATTATCTAATTGGTTGTCAAAATAGAATTCTAATCTAAATCCTGTTTTCTTTTCAGTTATTGGTAAGTCTGGATTTTGAGGTTCTTCTTCTACATAGTATACCTTTATTATATTATTATCTACATTTTCGCTTACTTCTAGAGGTGTATTTAATACTGCAAATACTCTATAACCTTCTGGTTTGTTCTTTTCTACTTTTTCTGTCAATTTTTCTAATGTTATTATTTCTCCTTTTGCTATTTCTTCTACTTCTGTTTTACTATTATCTATACTATTGTTATAGTAATATTCTATTTTGTATCCTACCATTTTCACTACTGGCTCGTCTGGATTTTCTGGTTCATCTGGGTCTATTATTACTTCTTTTCTATAATGTACTTTTATTACATTATTTTCTATGTTTTCACTTGTTACTAATGGTGCATTTAATATTGTAAATAATTCATATCCTTCTATTGTATTTTCTTCTATTTTAGCTGTTAATTCTTCTTTTTCTACTTTTTCTCCTATGTTTACTTCTACTATTTCTGTTCTTGTATTATCTACCTTATTATCATAGTAATATTCTACTCTGTATGCTGTTT
>CATJZH010000092.1 GCA_949746285.1 uncultured Clostridia bacterium | reverse complement strand
TTAGCTTTTATAGAAAAATATAATTTGGATTTAATAGGAAATTTTAATTTAAATATTTATAATAATTATTCTGTAAATGAATTAAAAAATTTAGGTTTTATCACACACACTTTTTCACCTGAACTAAATAGAAATGAAATAGCTTCTATGTGCGAATTTTCTGCTATTGATTCTGAACTTATTGTGTATGGGAAACTTCCTGTTATGACAAACAATTATTGTTACATTGGACATACTAACAAATGTTATAAAGAATGTGACAAAAAATGTTTGAGTGATAATAAATTTTATTTGAAAGATAGAATGAATTTTGAATTTAGAGTTATATGCGATAACTCCATTTCTACTATTTATAATAGCAAAACTTTATCAATAAAACCTAATATCACTGTAAATTCAGTTCGCATAGATATTCTTGATGAGTCTTTATCACAAATTCAAAATATTATAGATACTGTAAAATCTGGTGAACGTTTTGAAGGGAAAGATTTTACAAATGGATATTATAATTAAATTTGGATTCATTACATAATGAATCCAAATTTAATTTATTAATTATTCTCCAAATTTCTATAGTCCCTTACTACATATCCTGCCAAATTTGGCTTAGCTACGTCTTCATCTGTGACACAGTCAAATTTTACAAGCATATTATCTGTAACTCTTTTAAGAATTATACCTATTCTAATATAAGCTTCATTTCTAACTATGACACCAGTTTGAATGTCTATATATGTTTTTGCAAAACCTTCTTTAAAAATATCTTTGTCTTTTTTATATGAGCTCTTAACTAATATAGTTTCTCTACCATTAAACTTTTTCTTTCCTAAATATTCAAAATCATAATTTTCTGTTTCGTGAATAATAGAACTATTTATTCCGTGGTTTTTGAATATTTGAATCATTATAATCACTTTCATTAGATATAGCAACCAATGGAAACTTTAAAAATTGAATTCTTATGTTTTCATCATAATTTGTCCAAGTAAATTCTTTCCCATTTAAAGTAGTTCTTATACTATTCCCTTTTACATATGTTTCTTGAATTATATTTTCCTTATGATTACCTATAAATGCACCTGTTCTCCACAGTATCAAATAATTATCATAATTATTTCCTTTATTCAACAATTCAATAACTTCTTCTCTACTCATTGGGTTAGATTTATCTAAAATACCATCATATTGTATATATATTTCATATACAACTACTGCTAATATTATTATAATTAAAACAATACCTATTATTTTTAAAATTTTCTTTTTCATATTATTCACCTCTTTTATTAGAGTTTAATCTGATACAATTTTATACTCTGATATATCTGGCTCTTTTAAACTCTCATCATTTATCGTATTAAAATTATAAGTAAAGTCTGAAATAGTGCTTTGCACACCTGTACCATTTATTATTGCTCTTACAATAAGTCCTGTTTCCTTATCTACATATATTTCTCCCATTCCTAAACTTGAACTTACTATATTTGAAAAATAATAACACTCTTTGTCATTACATTTTACTGTTTTTACTGAAGACATAAATACATTTCTCAAAAATGTTTTTATACTTGAATCTTTTTCTAAAAAGCAATAATCCTCAATTTTTATTGGTAAAATTCCTTCTTTTTCACTATTTAACATTGCTATTTTTTCAGAATCAGAATTTTCTATATAATAATTAGAACTACTTCCATTACAATATTCTGTAATTTTATAATTGCTTTCATAATTGTTTGAATATATAAGTTCTCTTAAAAATTCGTTTTCTTTCACATAAGAATATATTGTAGTAACTGAACCGCTATCATATAAATAATATGAACAAAAATAATCATCTCCTTTTTTACTTTCTCTTGCTTTGTTTGACATTTGCAACATTATTGTAGCTCTTCTTCCAAGCACCAATATAAAAATAACTAATATGGTTAGCAAAATAAATTTTAGAATTGTAATTTTTTTATTGTATTTTTTTATAAAATTTATTACTTTTTTTTGTTTTTTTGTATCTTCAGAATTTATTTCTTTTTTCATATTATTTAACATTTCTGTACATTCTGTGCATTCTTTTAAATGGTTCTCTATAAAATCATTTGTCTCTTGTGATGTTAATTCATCTATATAATTGGGTAGTATGTCTTGAACAATTTTACATTCTTTATTTTTCATTTTCATCTACCTCCCTCATTTTATTTTTTCCTCTATAAAAAGTTACAAAAATTAGATAATTTAACAAGAGAAGTAATATATCTTAGAATAACAGGAGAACTTAGTTTTAAGGAAATTGCAGCTATTTTAAAT
>CATJZH010000091.1 GCA_949746285.1 uncultured Clostridia bacterium | reverse complement strand
TTACAGAATAATTTTTTAATATTCCTTTATATATAATATCCATTTTTTCTATGTATATTGATTCAAATTTAGTTAAAGTTTTTTCTTTCTTACCTGCTGATAAACTTTCATAATCTAAATCCAATAAGAATTTTTGCTTTCTATATTTGTATTCTAAATATTCTGTATCTTTTAAATGTACTACATTATAATAATTTGCTAAAGCATTTTTTTCAAAAACAGAAGCTATATTATTTTTTACTTTTTTATATATAGAATCCATTATATGTTTATCTATAGATTCTAAATATAGGGTATAACTTTCTTCATATCTATTTTGTAAATGCTCTTTTTTTGCTACATCATTCGCTTTTTCAACGTTTTTATATTGTTCAAAATATTTTATTGCACTACTTCTTTTTATATTTATCATCATTCCATTTATACCAATTTTAGTTGGTGTTAATAGTTTTGTTAGGGTACTAGAAACTTTACTAAAAAAAGTAGTATCATTAGAAAGTACTTTTAATCCTCTTTCTTCAACCATTAAAATGTCCTCCTTAAAACTAATCTATATTTTTCTTTATTCCTATATCTTCTTGAATTTCATATATTACTTTAACTTTTAATCCATTATTTTCTGGATTTACTTCTACATCTCTTTTTTTATATTTATCTTCATATTTTGAGATTTGATATTCCTTTTCTAATTCTTCATCTATTTCTTTTTCGATTTTTATTTTTAACTCTTCTTCTGAATATGTTCTCGGCTGATTTATAATTTCAACATTCGTTATTTTTTTTATTTCTATCGGAAGATAAAAATTAGAAAAAAACTTTACCTTTCGGCTTGTGATTATTGTATCATAATTTTCAAATTTTGAAACCCCTTTATTGAAATTTATTTTAAATTTATTTATACAAATTTCCCTTTTTTTCTCTTCATTTCCTGTTTTTACTGTTTCATTTTGCACAAACTCTTCTTTTTTCTCTTTTTCATAACAGTTTTTTCCAAATACATTTGCTTCTGCACGCACTTGTCTTATTCCTGTATGCTCTCCTTCCATAACTCCTTCTACTAAAATATCCCCTGCTTTTACTGTATCTCCTTCTACTACTCTTGGAGTTCCATTTTGTACTACAAGTTTTGAAATTACAGCATCTTTTGTAGCAACTATATTACATATTTCATTTTTATCAATAATTTCTGGTTTTTCTGTTGTTTCTTCAACCGTTATAATTGCATTCGTTCCTTTTATGGTTATTCCTATCCAAGACAAATCTTCTCTTTTTAATCTTATTAATGTACTTATTTTTTCTGTATCAATATTAGATTTAAATTTTCCAATTTTTATACCATATTCATTTACTAAATTTACTACTTCTTCTGAAGATATTTTCTCATTTCCATTTACTTCTATATTCCATATAAATTTAGTCATTGTAAAAATAAAAATTGCAATTACTAAAATAGCAACTGCAAAAACTTTTCTTTTTCTATATTTACTAATAAAAAATGGTACTCCCGATTTCTTTTCTATTTTTACTTTACATTTTGTTTTTTTGGCAATATTGGCTATTTCTCTAAAATCAGATTTTAATATTTTAGCTTTTATGTATGTACTATTTTCTCTATGTAATTCTTGAAGATATATTTTCTTATTCCTACATATATTTAAAAACCTTTCTATAAAAAAACCTTCTACAATTATACTTACATAACCTGCAAAAAACATATATATAATTCTAAAAAGCATAAATTCCTCCTTATTTCTTTGATTCAAAATCTATATTTTCTACTTTTCCAGTAACTACAATATCATCATCTGTCATTTGATTTAATTTCAAATTAAATCCATTTATATTTATATTACCAATTGATGTACTTATTCTAGCAAAAAAGTCTTCATATTCTAAAATTCCTTTAAAATTCTCTATTAAAATCTCATCAAATCCTGTTACAGTAATCTTTGGAACATCACTAATAATCTCTCTTGGTATTTCTAAAAATTTACTTACTTTATTATAATTTCTCATAAAAATAAACCTCTCTTTTTAATTATATATTCTAAAAAGAAAGGTTTATTCTATATTTTTAATTTAATAATGATTTTATTTCTTCTTCTGCTTGAAGCTCTTCTGTTAAATATCCAAAAACTTTTTGTTTAGCTTTACTAACAGCAGCTTTAGCAACTTCTTTATCATTCCTTAATCTATAACTTGCATATTTTAAAATAATTGGTTTATTTTCAACAGCTGCCATTACTACATCTTTATCATCTCTTAATTCTTTACTTGCATAATATAGTACTTGTCCATCATTTTTAGCTGCTGTTAATAAAACTTCTTTATCTGCTTTTAGTCTATCACTTGCATAACAACATGTCCATCCTGCCTGTTCCACAGCTGCTAATAAAACATCTTTATCATCTTTTAGTCTATCACTTGCAAATTCTAATGCACCACCATTTTCTTTAACTGCATTTAAAATTATTTCTTTATTATCTCTTATTTCATCATTTGCCCATTCTATTAAAACTGGATTTGTTTTTACTATTTCTTCATAATATTTCTTATCATCTGTTTTTTCTTTTGCTTCTATTACTTCTGGGGTATCTGCCACTTTCTTCCTCCTATTTTCTAAAAATAAAAATTAGATTTTTTATCATGCTTTTCTCTAAGTATTTCTCTTTCAATTTTTCTTCTAGTCAATTTTCTATCATACCAAATAATTAAAATAAGTAATAATATACACATTACAAAAAAAGTTTACTTTTGAGAAGTTTTAAAATGCTACCCAAATATGACATTGTATAAATAACTTTTCCAAGTATCATGTCATATGTTACTATTTCTTCATTATGAATAGTTTTATATTTTCATTTACTATATCAAAATTACCTTTTTTAGCCTTACTTCCTTCTTTTAGCTTCAATAAAAGCTCTTTTTTCTTCTTCTGTCATTGATTTCAATTTAGCTTCAATTAGTGCTCTTTTTTCTTCTTCTGTCATTGATTTTATTTTAGCCGCAATTAATGCTTTTCTCTTTTGTTGTTCACTTTGTTCTTCGATTTTTCCTTCTTCTAGTTTTTCTGAATCTTCTTCTGGTTGCACTATATTTTCCTCAGGTTCTTCAAAAGTTTCAGGTTCTTTTGCTTCTTCTAAATCTTCTACTTTTTCAGTTTCTTGATTTTCTTCAATAGATGCAATTTCTTTTTCTTCAGGTTCTTCTGGTAGTTTTTCTTCTTTTTCTATTTTCTTATCTTCTTCTTTTTGTTCCTCTTCTACTACACTGTTATCTTTTAACTCTAAAATAACTGAATATAATGTATAAAGGAATGCAATTAATGATGGGAATACAACTAAGAATAAAAATCCCCATTTAGATTGTAAAATACTAAAAAAACTTCCCACTTTAGGCACAATTGTTACAGTATCAGTTTTTCCTATAAAATTAGAACTTGGAACTCCATCCCCTCCTTCAACTGTGTACTCATATTCATTTTCACCAATTCTTTCAATATTTATAACATTAGCATAACTTATTGAAACCTCTCCTGCTACTACTCTATAGAACAAAATCTCATCTCCTTCTTTTATTGAAGAAAATTTGTTTTGCTCAACTATTAATAAGTCTCCTATTGTATAATTTGGTTCTAAGTCATCATCAATTACTGGTATTATTGTGTTTCTACCGAAAACTGTTACCTTATAATCATTATAAGATAATAGACAAACTGTGACAAAAATTATCAATAATATATAAACTAATATTATTAAATTTCTCAAAAAACTACATACTTTTTTCATTTTCCCATTTCCTTTAACTTTATTTTTATATTTTAAAGTATATCATTCTTTATAACCTTGTTCAACAAATTTTATATTTCATTTTCTTGTATTTTTTGTAATGCTTTGGAAATTTTAGTAACGCTTTTGTAATAAAAAAGAAATATTTTTTTGTGTCTTTTTGGTACAAAATCCATTTACTTTTTTTTTTACTTATATTATAATACAACGTATAATCATAGGATAATTTGAATTATTTTGTCGAGATGGAGGATTAAAAAATGGCAATAAAAAGGAATATAAAGGATATTACAGTTAAGTCAACTACCAAGAATATTGAAGAAGAAAAAATAATTAATACATCTCCTATTAAAAAAAGTAATGTTTCTGAAAAAGAAGATTTAAAAAAGAAAAAAAGAACATTGCATTTAAATTTAGGAGAAACAACATCTTGTGAAAAAGAAATTGAAAATACAACTACTGATGATAGCATCCAAACTTCTTCTATACCTCATGTAGTAGATACATCTGTAAATCAAAACTCTCCTTTCTTCTATGAACCATCTGTCTTTGAAAAATTTTCTATAAATGTAACAAATATAGAAAGTGATACAGAAATTAATAAGCAAATTTCAGAAGCAGAAAATACAATTAATACTGATTTAGAAGATAATATAGACACTTCAGAAACTGACACAGATTTTGAAGATAATGCAGATGAAAAAGAAATTATAGAATTGGCAGATACTACTAAATCAGAAAATACTGTAAACGATGAAGAAATTAATGAAACAGAAAATGTAGTTTCTTTAGAAGATAATATATATGAAGAAGATATTAAGGAGACAAAACATATAATTTCTTTAAAAACTAATTTTAATAATGAAATTTATACAGAAAATGATTCTGAAGATGATGACTATACTGAAACAAATCTAGAATCAGATACTACTTTAGACATTCCAGTATCTGCTGGAACAATAGATACAAAAACAGATAAAAAAGCTGTTTTCAAGAAATTCACATTTGAAGATACTCCTGTAACAAATTCAGAAACCGACATAAAAAATTCAATAAAAAATTTAGAAACACCTACAGTAGATATTCCTGTTGTTAATACTATAAATACTGTAGAAAGTAATTTAAATCAAAATACAAAAACAGAAGAACCTGAAGTTTTAGCTGAACCTGTTGCAACTATTACTGCTCCAGATTTAGTAACAGAAATAAATACTGTTAACGACTCTACAGACCTTGGCTATGACATTGATTATTCTACAATAATTACTACTGGAGCATCAGATGACATTTCTTTTTATGATGATATTGTAGATGAACTAATAAATAATGTAGAATTTGATGATACTGAGGACTCTGAAAATACTCTTGATGAAAGTAACACTTTAGAAATCGAAGATGACGTAAAAATAGCAAATAATGAAGAAGCTACTATCGAAGAAGATATAAAAACTGAAGATTTGCTTGATATTGAAGAAATTATCGATATAGCTGATGCTGACATTTTAGATTTAGAAGAAACTCCAGTTATTAATGATATAGAAAATACAGATGTTTTTGATATAGGAATAAATAAAAATCAAGATTCTGAAACAAATGACGAAAATACATTTTCATTAGAATCATATTTTAATATTAATACTACAGAGGAAAACACTATTGAAAATGAAGAACTTGAAACTGAAGCAAATGAAATTTCAGAAACAACTACTGAAGTTTCTGAAAAAAATACAAACTCTGAATCTGATATGGCTGAACTATTAAAAACCTTTAATCAAACTCTATCTACCCTAGCAGATAGAATTGCAAACTTGGAAGCTCAAAAACAAGAACCCACAGAAAAAGAAGAAACAATTATTGATGAAGACATTAATGTAGATGAATTTGATTTAGATACAGATTTAGAAAATGAATTACTTTCAGAAATATTATCAGATGAAGAAACTCTTTCTGAAAAAAATATAGAAACTACTATTGAGAATAATGTTGAAGAAGAAATTTCAAGTGATGAAATTACAGAAGAAATCTCTTTAGAAAATCTTTCTGAAGAAATACTTTTAGAAGAAATTTCAGATGAAGACATTATAGAAGAAAATATATTTGAAGAAGAAGTTTTAGAAGAAACAGAAAATAATTCTTCAGAAAAAATTGAAAATACTTTATTGGAAGATGTTTTATTAGAAAATATTTATGAAGAAGATTTAAAAAAGATTACACAAGAAGATATTATTGAGACTATTGATGAAGCTACTGGAACTGTTACAGATAGTGAACCTGCTTCAGACTTTTTCACAATAATAGACTCATTATCAAAAACAATATCTGAATTAGAAAATTCTCCTGATATAAAAAATAGTAATACCTCATTAGAAGAACATGTTGAAGATAATGGTAAATCTATAAACATTCTTATAAATAAAGATGATATATTCTCTATTTCAATTTTAAATGAAACTTATGATATTGTTGCAGATTTTGATGGTATTTCTGTTCTTTCAGAAAACATACATATCTCTACTCCAAAAAATAATTTCTTTGTAGAAATCGGAGATAAATATATAGAAATTCATAATAAAAACGATCACTTCTTTGTTGATACAAATTTTGAAGATGTCGAATTTACAAATGCTATTAATAATGTATCTTTTTCAAAAAAAGAAAATAATTTAGAATTAAATATAAAAGAAGCTTTCAAATTATCATCTGTTAATAATAAAATTGAACTTTCTATGTTAAATACTTCAATAGCAGATATTTCAAAAAATCAAGAACCAGATAAAATTGATGAAAATTCAATTTGTGATAATAGAACACTTCTTATTTCAGAAGAAACACAAAAAGTTTATTTACCATATACTATAGAAGAAGTGATGAATAAATTAAATTCAGATAATTCATATCAAACAGCAAAAGAAGTTATTGAAAAAGAATACACATTACCTCTTTCTACTTTCAAATCTCCTATAATATCTCGTTTTAGAGAAGCTTATAGATTTATGAGAGTAAAAGAAAAAAGTTCTGTATATGCTGCAATTGACTTAGCACTAGAATTAATGTTTAATTCTAATTTAAATCCTGCAATTATAAGAGCTGCTAAAGATTTAAAAGAATTAAATATATATTTAGATTGTTTATATGAAAATGAAGTAGAAAAATTTGATTGTTTTAAAATAGTATATAAAATATTACCAAAAATAAAATAGAAAAAAAGGAAAGTTTTTGAACTTTCCTTTTAATTTTCTACTACTTTTTCTCTTTTTTCTCTTATATTTAAACCATGTATATTTTTATCATAAAAAACTTCTACTTTATCCCCTTCTCCCACTTCATTTGCAATTATTTTTCTTGCAAGTAAAGTTTCAACTTGTGACTGTACAATTCTTTTTAGTGGTCTTGCACCAAATTCCATGTCATATCCTTCTTCTACTAACCATCTTACAGAATTTTTAGTAAATGAAAGTTCTATACCTTTTTCTTTAATCCTTTTTATAACTCCTTTTAAAATAAGTTCAACAATTCCAAAAACAACCTCTTTATCTAAAGCTTTAAAACAAATAATCTCATCTAGTCTATTTAAAAATTCTGGTCTAAAATGTTGTTTTAACAAATTATCTATTTTATTTTTTGCTTCTTCTGTTATTTCTTGATGTTTCTCTATACTTTCTAAAATAAATTGTGAACCAAGGTTTGAAGTTAGTATTATTACTGTGTTTTTAAAATCTATTAATCTACCTTGTGAATCTGTTACTCTACCATCATCTAAAATCTGTAATAAAATATTAAATACATCTGGATGAGCCTTTTCAACTTCATCAAATAATACAACTGAATATGGCTTTCTTCTAACTGCTTCTGTAAGTTGTCCTCCCTCTTCATATCCAACATATCCTGGAGGAGCACCAATAAGCCTTGTAACACTAAATTTTTCCATATATTCAGACATGTCTATTCTTATCATATTCTTTTCATCATCAAAAAGAGTAGCTGCCAAAGTTTTACCAAGTTCTGTTTTTCCTACGCCTGTTGGACCTAAAAATAGAAATGAACCTATTGGCCTATTTGGATTAGCAATTCCTGCTCTAGCTCTTAAAATTGCTTCACAAACCTTTGTTACTGCATCATCTTGTCCAATAACTCTTTGATGTAATATTTCTTCTAAATGTAATAATTTTTCTTTCTCAGCTTCAGCAAGTTTTGAAACTGGAATGCCAGTCCATTTAGAAACTACTTTTGCAATTTCCTCCTCAGTAACTTTATTTCTTAATAATGTATTTTTTCCCTGCTTTTTTTCAACTTCTTTTTCTTCTTGTTCTAACACCTTTTTTAGATTTGGAAGAGTTGAATATTTAAGTTCTGCCGCTTTATTTAAATCATAATTTCTTTCTGCTTTTTCTATTTCGCTGTTCACATCATCTATTTTTTCTTTTAATTTTTGAATTCTCGAAATATTTTTCTTTTCGTCTTCCCACTTAAGTTTCATATCTTGAAATTTTTCTCTAGATTTTGAAAGTTCAGTTCTTAAAGCTTGCAAACGTTTTTGAGTTTTTGGGTCTTCTTCTTCTCTTTCTAAAGATTTTTCTTCAATTTCATATTGCATTATTTTTCTTGAAACAATATCAAGTTCTGTTGGCATAGATTCCACTTCAGTTCTTATCATACTACAAGCTTCATCAATTAAATCTATAGCTTTATCAGGTAAAAATCTATCTGTTATATATCTATTTGATAAAGTTGCTGCAGCAATAAGTGCAGAATCTTGAATTTTTACTCCATGAAATATCTCAAATTTTTCTTGAATACCACGCAAAATAGTAATTGCATCTGCAACAGTAGGTTCATCAACTATTACTTGTTGAAAACGTCTTGTTAAAGCTGGATCTTTTTCAATATACTCTCTATATTCATCTAATGTTGTTGCACCTACACAATGCAATTCCCCTCTAGCAAGTCTTGGTTTTAGAAGATTGCTAGCATCCATTGCTCCATCTGATTTTCCAGCCCCCACTAAATTATGAATTTCATCTATAAATAAAATTATATTTCCTTCACTTTTATCTATTTCTTTTAAAACACTAGTTAATCTTTCTTCAAATTCTCCTTTATATTTTGCTCCTGCAATAAGTAATCCTAAATCTAGTTCAAAAATAGTTTTTCCTTTCAAACTTGTTGGAACATCTCCTCTAACTATTCTTTGAGCTAGTCCTTCTACAATTGCAGTTTTACCAACACCTGGTTCACCTATTAAAACAGGATTATTTTTTGTTTTACGTGATAATATTCTTATAACATTTCTAATTTCGTCATCTCTTCCTATTACAGGATTTAATTTATTTTGTTTTGCCAAATCTGTTACATTTTTTCCAAATCTATTTAAAACATCATATGAATTTTCAGGAGTATCTGAATTAACAGATACATTTCCTCTTATATCTTTTAGTGCTACTAAAAATTTATGTCTATCAACTTTGTAAGATTTTAATATTTTCTTCAAATTTTCTGTAGCTGCTTCAAATAATCCAAGCATTAAATGCTCTACTGATATAAATTCATCTTTCATAGATTTAGCTTGTTTTTCAGCTTCATCTAATGTCTTCTCTACTTCTTTTGAAAATCTTAAAGCAACAGAACCATTTACTTTTGGCATTCTATCTATTTCTGTTTTAATTATTGTATTTAAAGAGTTAACATCAACATCTATTTTCTTTAATAATAGTGTTACTATGCTATCATTATTTTCTAAAAATGCAGCCATTAAATGAAAATCTGTTATTTCAGGATTATTGTTACTTGTTGTAAGATTACTTGCTATTGTTATCATTTCCTTAGATTTTTCTGTAAAATTAGAAACATTCATATTATCATTCTCCTTTGTATAATTATTTTTGTGTTAATAAAACACATAGTAATATATTTATGTATTGCAAAACTCCTGTATATTCTATTATACTTCTTGTTAATTTTTGTACTTTTAAATCATTTTTATCTGTTTTCTTTATAAGTTCTTGCCATATTAAAAGCATAACAATTATCATAGAAAATTCAAAAAATATTGTAGATCTTTCAACAGAACTAAACACAGTTGGTGAAAAACCTATTATTATTTTTGAAGCTAGTCCTACTAAAAATACTAAAATAGCTATATTATTTTTTAAGTTTTTAAATATTAGTAATATTGATAATGCTAAACAAATAAAGTTTATACAAGCAAATACTACTGGTACAATATTTAACAAATTATTGCAATTTGCAGCTGTTAACATTATTTCTTCTCTAACTATAAAGTTTCTAAATGAATTAAAAAATGGAAAAACTTGATTAACAATAGGTGCTGCAATTCCTAATAATAGTATTGAAAGAAATGGGATTACTGCTACTACTCTAAATATTTTTTCTTTATAATTTGAAAAAATATAAATCACACTTAATAAACTAAGCATTGTATATACAAGATTTCTTTTTTTTATTATAAGTCCCATTGTAGATGTTAATCCTAGTGAAACTTTATCTAAAAATGAAAGCATTTCAAAATCTTTAAATAAGTCCCCTACTTCTTGCTGACTTCTTATATAATTTCCTGGACAAGTTAATATAAATATGATACTTGCTATTGCAAATAAGGATTGAATTATCATATATGGATGAATTTTTTTATTTTTTATTATCATAAATATTGAAAATAAAATATATGAACCACATAAAATACTACACGTTTGTTCTTGATTTCCTGCAAATATTAAAGATATTGTATATAAAGGATATTCCCAATATTTAATCTTTTCTCCATCCCAAATTTTTCTTATTGGTATTAATGCAAATAAACAAGTAGCAAGTGACCACATATAAACTATTGTTGTTGTTGCCCAACCCGAACCATTCATAGCATTAAATGGATACATTAAAATCATAAATAAAAGCATAACATTATTTTGTGCTCTCTCTTCTTTTTTTATAAATATTCTTGATATTGAATATCCGGGCAAGTGCAAACATTAAACTTTCTATTAAAACCCATAAATATTTTGAAGTTTTTAATACTAAGCATTCTGTAATTTCTAGTATAAGCCTTGATGTCCATGTACTATATCTTGAAAGTGCAAATTCTATACTACTTCTTCCTGTAACTTGTTCTAAAAACCAAGCATCATCATGTCTATTAGGTGTTATGAAAATTGTTACTATAAATTGCAATATGAATAATGCAAATATTACTCCTCTTCCGTTTTCAAAAAGTTTCTTTATTTTTTCTTTCATTTTTTCCATCCTATTCTTCTACTTCTATTATTTTATTTCTCTTGATATTAAAGTAAATGCCAAAATATCTTCCCCATCATTTTGATATAATACATAAATATCGTACATTCCTTTTGGTATTCCAAAAGTTAGACATTGTGCATGAAGCCCTGCTAGTTTATGGTCCTCTTCTTGTATATTTATATTTTCTTCCATTTTAGTTCTCATTAAATACATTTTTCCAGTTTCTTTATTTTTAAGAACATAATTGCAATTAACTTTTCCTATTGGCTGATCATCTTTATATGCCCAACCAGAAATTTCTATTTTCTTACCACTTATTTCTAATAAATCTATATGTGTATTTATAACACCTTCCTCTTCGACAACAATAGTATTGGGTCCAATTTTATAAGACTTAAATATTAAAAGTGAACTCATTATAAGTGCCAAAAAAATTATAATTGCTATTATAGAAATTGCTAATATTCTTATAAATATTTTTTTATTTATTTCTATGTCTAAAAACTCCATTTTACTTCTCTCTCCATAATTAAAATATGTTTTATTCTATCATACAAATCGCTTTTATTCAATAATAACAATTCTATTCTATGTTTATTTTTTTATCTATGATGTATATTGGTCTGTTTTGTGTTTCTTCATATATCCTTGCTATATATTCTGAAATAATCCATAAAGATAATAATTGTATTCCTGTAAAAAATGTGACTGTTACCATTATTGATGTCCATCCTGCAGTTAATTGATTTAGACCACAAAAATAAGATACAAAAGAATATATTAAAATTAGTATTGATATAAATATAGATATAACTCCTATCATACCAACAAATTTTAATGGTTTTGTAGAAAAACTAAATATACCATCTTTGGCAAGTTTTAACATTTTTCCAAGTGGATATTTTGTTTTTCCTGCATATCTTTCATTTCTTTCATATTCAAGTGGTGTTTGCTTAAAACCAACCCAACTAAATAGTCCTCTTAAAAATTTGTTATGTTCAGGCATAGAGTTTATTACATCAATAACTTTTCTATCTGCTAATCTAAAGTCTCCTGTATCTTTTGGAATTTCAACATTTGATAATCCATTCAATATTTGATAAAACATTTTTGCTGTAAGTAATTTAAAACTTGATTCTCCTTTTCTTTTTGTTCTTTTCGCATATATTACTTCATTTCCATTTTCCCATAAATCTATCATTTCTTTTATTAATTCTGGTGGATCTTGAAGATCTGCATCCATTATAACTACTGCATTTCCTGTTGTATATTTTAACCCTGCTTGTACTGCTGCTTGGTGTCCAAAATTTCTAGAAAAAGATATTATTTTTGCATTTTTATCTTTACTTGCAATTTCTTCTAATACTTCTAATGTTTTATCTTTACTTCCATCATTTACAAATACTATTTCATATTCATAATTTTTTATTTCTTTAAATACTTTAATTATTCTTTTATAACATTCTTCTGCTACTTCTTCTTCATAATACATTGGTACTACTATTGATATTTTTTTCATCTTTATTACCTTTCTTTTAACAATTGTCCTTATTATATCACAATAATATTGTTTTTTCTAGATATACAAAAAAGTCTTCTAAACATTTCTATTTAAAAGACTTTTATAATTTATTTTATGTAAAGGTATGCACGAGTACCTGATTGCTCACTAACTACATTAGGATTATTTCCTGCTCTCATACCTGCTGGTGCAAAATAACTATCTTGATAATAGTTTCCACTTCTAAGAACTCTTAATTTTTTTCCTTGAGCCTCTAAAGTCCATTCATTAACATTTCCTGCTATATCATAAATATTAAGTGATTTCGTAAAATCTGCACTTCCTGTTGGAATCCTTATTGCACTTCCACTTGGCTTATTAACTGTTTGCCACGATGAATTTATATAATTAAAATTAGAATTTGGATAATTTCCCCATCCTGAACAAGCATATTCTACAGTAGTTGCTGCCCATCTACATTCCATTTCTATTAACCACTGTATCATTTCATCATATAAGCATCCCCATATCATATTTGTTTTTACATTTTCATTCGCTGCTAAATATCTCATTTTTCCATACATTGTATACCAGGTTTGATAACATATATCTTCATTCATTCTTTGGATAACTGGTTCATCTTTTGATAAATTCCCTGTTTCATATCTTCCTACATAAAAACCACCATATTTTTCTATACTTTTTATTGTTTCATCAAATTCTAATTGTAATTCTTGATATAACTTATCTGGTGTCATTTCTGTTATACCTATGTTAGAAAGATTACTTACATTATCATAATCTGACACTATGCCAGGTTCTAAATTATCATTTTCACATAATGATCTACCTGCTATTCCTAAATTATATAATTTAGATTTTTTTACTCCATTAATTTCTTCATATATTCTATTAGGGTTCTCGACTGGTATCCATACCCATTGATTTCTAGATATTTGTTCATCCCATGAATTTGAATCATTAACATTTTTACTTCCTTCATATATTACAAAACCATCAGCAACTTTATTTTCACCTGTTACTTGTGACCCAACATAACCTTTCGGTACTGGCACCTCTTTTCCATCTGAATCAGTTATTTTGGTCACTTTAGTCATATCCCAATTTGATGAATCTAAAGTTTGTGCTATTTGTCCGTCGTCTTATAATATTATTTCTCTATTATTTAATATTTTTCTACTAGTATTTTGAATGCTTTCTATTATTCCAGTTTTCTGCATTAAATTTAATAATAATAGTATTGCTATTACTACTAATAAAATTATTTTTACTTTTTCTAAATTCTTCTCTTTTTTATTCATTTGTTTCTCCTTCTAATAAAATAGCAAAATAGACCTTCATTTAATTTACATTAAATAAAAGTCTATTTATCATATCGTTTTTAGAGTAGCTTATATTTGCTACTCTTTTTTTATCTATTAAATTTATACGTGTGTGTGTGTGTGTGTGTGTGTGTACAGTGCCAACGTTTTCACATGCTATATTTTTCATATTATATTCCTTTTTTTTAATACTATTATTATAACACTTATTATTTTATTTGAATATAACATTTATTTTACATTTCTAAATCTATGGTTCAAATTCATTTACATTCTTAAACTCATATCCCATGTTTTTTATTTCTTTAATTACATCACTTAATATAACGCTATTATCTTTTGAAGTTGCATGAAGTAACAAAACACAACCATTATGTACATTATCTATTATCTTATTTTTACCATATTCTTCTCTATTTTGTTTTTCAACATCCCAATCATCATATGCTGATGACCACATAACAGTTTTATATCCTAGTTTAGTTACTACATCTATAACTCTTTCACTGAATTCCCCTTTTGGAGGTCTAAAATATGTCATCTCATATCCAAATTTTTCATATACTGCATTATGCAAATCCATAACTTCTTTTCTTATTTCATCATCACTTATATTTGGCAAACATTTATGATTTACTGTATGATTTCCTACTATATGTCCTTCTTCTATCATTCTTTTAACAATATCTGATGCTGTATTTAAATAGTGAGCTGTAATAAAAAATGTAGCTTTTACATCATTTTCAGCTAACGCATCCAATATAGCTTCTGTATATCCTCCTTCGTAACCACAGTCAAAAGTTAAATATACTTTATTACTATCTTTATTTCCCATTGATATTCCATCAAAATCTCTAATTACTTTTTCACTTGCTGTATCTAATGTTGCTTGTTCATGATTCTCTCCTCTTCTAAATCCCCACGCAAGCATTTTATTACTTAAAGTTGTTGCTTGTGAATATAATGAAAATTGCATAATACAAACAACTAACAAAATTAAAACAAAGCAATGTCTAATAATTTTATCTTTCATAGTTCCTCCCAAATACATTTATTCTATTTTAAAGATATTCTATAAAAAATAAAATATGATAAACAATTAAACTATTTTATATAAAGATATGCTCTACAACCGTGTGTTAGGATAATCGTAAGTAGGAACTACTGTATTTAATCGTAAAGTTACTGGAACATAAAAACATGACATATCGTATCCGCCACCTCTAATACTTCTTCCTGCTGTGCCACTTCCTTCCAAAGTCCACTCCCATGCATTCCCAGCTAAATCATATATATTTAGTGCTTTTGAATAATCTTTATTTCCCCTATCTACTAGCCATTGTAATGTCTCATCCCATAAACATCCCCATATCATATTTGTTTTTACATTTTGATTTAATCCCAAATACTTAATTTTAGTATATATTGAATACCACGATTTACCCACTATATCTGAATTGTTTTGTCTTATTACAAATTTACTTTGAGATAAATTTCCTGTTTCATATCTTCCTATATAAAATCCTCCATATCTTTTTATACTTTCTATGGTATCATCAAATTCTTGTTGTAATTCTTGATATAATTTATCTGGTGTCATTCCTGTTAATCCATTATTAGATAAATTTGTTATTGTATCAAATTCTGGTAACACCGCTGGCTCATAATTTTTATTTTCATATATTGCTCTCCCAGACTCAGAAAAAATATATAGTTTAGCCTTTTTTACTCCATTTACTTCTTCATATATTCTATCTTTTGCATTTGCTACATTTGAACTTGTTACTGCTCCAGTTCCTTCATATATTACATATCCCTCATTTATTTTATTCTAACCTGTTACACTTGAACCTCATATCCTTTTGGTACTGGTACTTCTTTTCCATCTGCATCTTTGGTAACTGTTACTTTACTTGTGCCCCAATTTGATACATTTACTGTTTTCGCTACTTCTCCATCTTCTAATATTATTTCTCCATTATTTGATAATTTTTTAGTTGTATTTTGAATACTTTTGATTATTCCACTTTTCTGCATTAAATTTAATAATAAAAGAATTGCTATTACTACTAATAAAATTATTTTTACTTTTTCTAGATTCTTCTCTTTTTTATTCATTTGTTCCTCCTTCTAATAAAATAGCAAAATAGACCTTCATTTAATTTACATTAAGTAAAAGTCTATTTTATTTATCATATCATTTTTAGAGTAGCTTACAACTTGAGCTACTCTTTTTTTATCTATTAAATTTATACGTGTGTGTGTGTGTGTGTGTACAGTAACAAGGTTTTTGCAGGCTAATCTTTTCATCTCATATTCCTTCATTTTAATACAAATATTATAACACTTATATTTTTATTATTATACTTTTTCGTATACTTCTTTTAAAACTTGATATCGGTTTGCTAATATTTTTTTATAAAAATCTTTTCTTATCTTAGACA
Source organism: uncultured Clostridia bacterium (assembly GCA_949746285.1). Taxonomy (GTDB): domain Bacteria; phylum Bacillota; class Clostridia; order TANB77; family CAG-508; genus Scatovivens. The sequence goes on along the minus strand of CATJZH010000091.1, from coordinate 58 downwards.
TACATTCTACATTATCAATAAATTTATTTATTCTATCCATATTAATAGATCGGAAGAG
>CATJZH010000090.1 GCA_949746285.1 uncultured Clostridia bacterium | reverse complement strand
TTTGCAAATTCACTCCAATAACTTGTTGTTTTTAATCCATTTAATAATACTTCTCTATTTGTCCCTGAATTTACTACATGTGTTCCTGATGTACTTAAGCCTGCTTCTGTTGGTACTAAATTATTTGGCAAGAAATCATCTAATATTATATATACTTTATTCTCGTCTTTATATAATAGTTTCCAATTACTTACTTCTTCTCCTTTTACTGTTGCTTTATAATTTATTGCTTTTCCATAATCCCCAGGTGTTATTTGACTTATTAATGTTTCATATGTTGGCTCTTCTGTTTCTCCACCATTTACTGTATTTCCATTTTTGTCTGTATCTGTATGTGAAATATTTCCTTCAAAAAATTCTACTGTACTTTGTGCATATTCTATTTCTAATCCAAAACTTATATTACTTTCATTTTCTAAAATCTCTCCTGCCTCTATTGGCCATTCTACTGTAAAATGTATATTACATTTGTCTCCTGCTGCTATTTTGGGATGGTCTGTTTTAATGACCTCTAGCCCTGTTACTTTTATTTTATTACTTCCTGTTATATTAGTTGGTGTTACTGCTTGTACTTCTGCTGGTATTGTTCCGACATTTACTATATCTACTGCAAATTCTACTCCTGATCCTGGATAACTTAAATCTGCTACATTTACTGTTAGTGTGTTTTTATCTTCTGATATTACTGCTGTTGTTTTCTCAATGTCTGCTCCTACATTTTTTACAATCTCTGCATTTTGAAATTCCAAGTCAAATGTTCCTTTTGCATTTGCCGTTCCTGATATTGTTAATATATCTGAAAATGCCGCATAGCCTATTGATAGTGCTAATAATAGCACTATAAGCATTGCTATTATTAAATTTTTCTGTTTTGTTTTTCTTTTCATTTGTTCCTCCTTTATTTTCATTAATTTAATATTATTTTAGTTCAAAACAAAGAATTTAATATCATTTTTACTTTATTTCAATCGTTTCTCCTACTGTTCCTGTTACTATTGATGGTAATTTTATTACAGGACGAATACTTGTAAAGTCAATTGTTGGTCCATTATAATCTAAATACCCAGTGCAACATACATTCCATGTCCAAAAATTATTAGAATCTCTTACATCTTCTGAAGCTAACCAATATCCTTGGCAACCATTATAACCATTTTCATGTGGTACATACAATGTATCTGTATTGTCGATTGTAATTTCTTCTGATATATTGGGATTTGTATTCAAGTTAGTTCCATGTTTTTCATTATAACTCTTCATAAGAATTTCAAAGGTTGGCGTTCCTGTTGCTGTAGCTCCTACTACTCCATTTGCAAATTTCTCCCAATAAGTTTCTGTTCTTAGTCCACTTAGCATCGCATCTCTATTTGTCTGTGAATTTATGGCATGTGTTCCCAATATATTTAGTCCTGTTTCTGTTGGTACTAACTTATTTGGTAAAAAGTCGTCCAATATTAAATACACATTTGATTTATCATTATATAATACTTTCCAATTACTTACTTCTTCTGCCTCTTGAGTTTCATTATTCATTACTCTTGCTTTATAATTTATACTTTTTCCATAGTCTTGTGGTTCTAATATTTCTATTAAATTTCCTTTTCTTATTTTATCAGTACTAATTACATTTCCTTCTTTATCTAAATCTGAATGATATATTTCTCCTTCAAATGCTTCTCCTGTACTTTGTACATATTCTATTTGCAAACCAAAACTTATACTACTTTCATTTTCTAAAATTTCTCCGCTATCCACTGGCCATTCTACTGCAAAATGTATATTACATTTGCTTCCTACTTCTATTTTGGGATGATCTGTCTTAATGATGTCTAACCCTGTTACTTTTATCTTCTCACTTCCTGTTATATTTGTTGGTGTTACAGCTTGTACCTCTGCCGGTATTGAGCCTACATTTACTATATCTACTGAAAATTCTACTCCTGAACCTGGATAGCTTAAATTTGCTACATTTACTGTTAATGTATTTTTGTCTTCTGATATTACTGCTGTTGTTTTATCTAGGTCTGCTCCTACATTTTTTACTACTTCTACATTTTGGAATTCTAAATCAAATGTTCCTTTTGCATTTGCTGTTCCTGATATTGTTAAAATATCTGAAAATGCTGCATATCCTACTGCTAACGCTAGTATCAAGATTAGCAAGACTATTATAAATATATTTTTATTATTATTTTTCTTACTTTTCATTAGTTCCCCCCCAAATTGCACTTTATTTAATGTATGCATAGTTAAATTTTATCTTAATAAATTGCAAAACTCAATCATATTTTTATTAATTTTTTAATACAATTTAATTACATTTTTGTTTATAAAACAAATCTAAAAATTAAAGTTTTTTCAATAAATTTGCTCATGTGCCAAATTTATGCCATGATTATTTTCAAATTATCCAGTTTTAGAATATAATTAAAGAGATGAAAGAAGTGCCTTTTCATCTCTTTAATTATATTTTCGTTTTACTAAATTATCTAATTACTTCTAATATTTTTTGGTTGTAGTTGTAATCAAAAACCCGTTTTGCTTCTTTAATATCATTGCAGAGTTTTACAAACTCTATTTCATATCCTTCCATGGCTTTAATTAGTTTTATATTAGTAAAATCTTTTTCAATGTCTTCTGTTCTTATAAAACCGACCTTATAACTTATATGTTCAGCCATTGGAATATATCTATAGATATATTGATATGTTATAGGATTTTGTTGCATGTCCAATAAACTTTTATAGTAATGTATTGTATATTTCTTATTCTCATAATATCCTACAATCTTTTCATCTGTAATCATACCTGCAAAATTATAAGAATCCGTATCTACTACAACATTTCCATAATTAGCATATTGTCCTAGTTTCCGAAAACAAAATTCTGCAACAACAAAATTTTTAACTTTTATTCTATGCTCATCCATCTTAACAGCTCCCTCCGCTATTTTTATATAAGATATATTATGGTAAATAGCCAGGGCCACTCTATGGGAGCCATCAATTAATTTTAAATTACTATC
>CATJZH010000089.1 GCA_949746285.1 uncultured Clostridia bacterium | reverse complement strand
ATATCTTCACTTACTACTATTGGTAAGTTTGTTGTAAATAATTTGTAGCCTTCTTGTTTATGTGCTGCTATTTTTTCTGTCAAGCTTTCTTCTGTTATTAAAACACCTTTTTCTTCTACTATTACTTCTGTTAAACTTGGATTTATCTCATTATCATAATAGTATTCTATCTTGTATCCTGTTACATTAATTGGTGTGTCTGGGTTATCTGACACATAAAAAACTTTTACTATATTAGTATTAATATTTTCACCTACTATTATTGGCAAATTGCTAGTAAAGAACTTGTACCCCTCTGCTTTATTTTTTTCAATCTTATCAGCTATCATATCTTCTGTTATTTCAGCATTTTTATTTATTAATAATGCTTCTGTTAAACTTGAATTTAACTTACTATCATAATAGTATTCTATTTTATATCCTGTTTGATTTTCTAAGCTATCAGATATATAGAATACTTTTACAACATTTTCATCAATTTCACCTTTTATAGTTATTGGTAAATTAGTTGTAAAGAATCTATATCTTTCTGCTGTATTTTTATCTATCTTATTACGTATTGTATCTTCTGTAATTACAGTATTTTCATTAGCTATAACTCTATTAGTTAAATTTGCATTTAAAACATTATCATAATAATACTCTATTTTATATCCAGGCAATTTTGTAGGATCATCTGGATCAATTGGAATTATTGGATTATCATCTATTACATAATATATTTCTATTATATTTTGAGTTTTATCTTTACTTATTGTTAGAGGTATTCCTGTAGTTTCAGCTAATCTATATCCTTCTATACAGTTATCTGTATATGTTGATATTACTTCTCCAACAATTCCTATTATTGTTTCTGTTTTTTTGTTGTCTATAACTCCATCATAATAATATTTTACTACATATTCTGATTTATTAGGATTATTGTCGTCATCATCATCTGGCTCTCCCTCATCTTTCTTTACATATTTTATTTTTATTATGTTTTCATCTTCATCCTTTGATACAGTTAATGGAATATTTACTATTGAATAAAGTTTATACCCTTTAATTTTATTTGTAGCTACATTTCTACCAATCAATTCTCTTGTAATTACGTCTCCTACTTTACAAATTATTGTTTCTGTAATTGAAGATTTTAAAACATCATCATAATAATATTGAATTACATAACTTGAATCTGGTCTTTTATCTTCATCTTCTCCACCTTCTCCGCCTTCTCCAGCTTGTTTTTTCACATAATATATTTTTATTATATTATCTTCTTCATTTTTACTAACTGTTAAAGGAATATTTGTCATAGAACTTAGTTTATAACCTTCTAACATATTAGCTTCTATTTTTCCTGATAAATCTTCTTTTGTAATTATATTTCCTACTATTGCTCTCATAGTCTGTCTTCTAGATAAATCTTGAATATTGTCATAGTAATATTCAAGAACATATGTTGCCATATCTTCCTCAGAAATACCACCTGTATATTCATAGTAAATTTTTATTACATTATTATCTGGATTTTTATCAACTATTAGTCCTAAACCAACTGTAGAAACTAAAGTATATCCATCTGGACATTTGTCTATATATGTATCTATTACATCTCCTATAGTAGCTGATATTCTATCTGTTTTAGAATTATCAATTATATCATCATAATAATATTCTACTCTATAAATAGACTTTGTTTCGTCTATAACACCCTGAGTTGTATACAATATTTTTATTGTATTGTTTTCTATATGATTTGTTATTACTACTGGTAAGTTAATAGTAGTATCAAATCTAAATCCAGATTTCAAATTTTGTTCTATTTTACCTGTTAAATCCTCTAAAGTTATTTCTGTTCCATATTTGACCTCATTAACTTCTGTTTTACTATCATCAATTTTTTCATCATAATAATATTCAAGAGTATATTCGTAGTTTTTCAATCTAAAATAGAATGTTGCTTCTTGCATTTCTGTCTTAAATTTACCTACTAATGCTCCATCTGCACGTGTATTTTCATAATACTCTGGAACATTTTTGCTTGGCTCTAAAATGTAATCATATCCTATATATCCTCCAACTACTTCGTCTGGTATAATTTGCTTATCTGTTTCTTCATCAATATAATGTACTGTTACATAGCCTTTAAATCTATCGAAAAATACTTCTATTTCTTTATCTTCCTGTATATTACCTATATATCCTAAAATTGCAACTCCATCTTGGTTTGTTGTAAACTCCATAGGCTCTCCATTTACTGTGATTTTTACTATCTCATAACCATCATCTGGTGTAACTATATAATCTCTTGCTGTTTCTCCGCCATATGTTACTATTTCATAAGGATTTTCTCCTTCACCAGAAATAGTACCACCTGTAACTTCTATTTCTTCTCCTGCACTGTTTACTTCTATATGCTTATTTACTTTTGTAGTTATATTAAATTTTTCTATATCATAATAATAATATAAAACTGTTTCATTTCCTTTATATGTACCTGTTTCATTTCCTGCTATATCAACTAAACTATATCCTTTGGCTAGAGTTTCATTTGGATTACCCGCATCAAATTCAAGAATAGCACTAGTATTATACTGCTCTCCTTTATATCCTTTATATATTTTATCTTCTGCTTCACTATAATCACCTAAATATGTCTTTTTATTAGTTCCTAAATTGTAATGATGAACTATTAATGTCGATGGTCTTTCTTCATAATAATAGTTTACTTCTTTTGTTCCTGAATAAATTCCTACTGCTGTATTTGGAATATTATATTTATTATTTAAATTTTTTTCTAATTCATACTCTATTAAATCTAGCTTTGGTGTTACTTTATATGTTTCTCCTGAATTACCTAAATAAATATCATCTTCTGCTACTTTTTCTGTTGTATAATTACCTAATCTATTTTTCAAATAATGATGTACTATTACTTGATCTAATTTTTGTAATTCTATATTTAAAATATTCTCTGCTTCATCTTCTATCACATATTCCGATGAGTATGTATTTTCATAGCCATATGGTATATTTATACTACTAATTTCATATATTCCACTTTGTGCTTGAACTACTGCTTTTCCTTCTGAATTAGTAATAAATGTTTTTTCAAAATCATTTTCGTAATTTATAATAGAAAACTCAGCATTTTCAATAGGTTTTCCTGTATTATCTCTTACATTAATTGTTACTTTTTCTGATGATAATACAAATCTGGCACTAATCACTTGATCTTGTGTTATATTTTTAATTTGTACAATAGTTGCAGTTCCATCTTCATTTATTTCACAGTTAAATATTTTTCCATTTATAGTAATTTCCGCTATTTCATAACCTTCATCTGGCACAATATTTATTGCTTTTGTAGATGAAGAACCATATCTTACATTTTCATAAAAAACATTATCTGCCCCTGATATTGTTCCTCCCTCATTATTTTCTACTTTTGTTGATATATATAAATCTTTTCTTTTATTTAAAACTTCAAAATTTGATGAATTTGATAATCTTGCTTCAGCAATATCTTGTCCTTTAAAAAAATTTAATAAGTATTCATTGTTTACATCTTTAGTAATTTTTAATTCTTGTGTAGCCTCAAATTTTCCACATTCAACATTATTGTTAGAATCAAATTTTATCATAAATGCATTTTCATTATATATAATGTTAGGAGTAGCTTCGTTATTAGTTTCTTCATCTTTAATTAATATATCTGCTATATTTTCAAAAGTATTGTTTTCTCCTGCTTTTATTTGCTCACTATTAGATTTTCCTATTACTATATATCCATTATCATTTGTTTTTAATACTTTTGAAACTTCTTCTACTTTATTTCCTTCTATTAAGTTCGCTGATAATATTTCTCCATCTTTATTAATTTTTGCAACAATACTATTTGTTAAATAATACGACATAGTTTCATTTTCAACTACCTCTTCTGTTAAAGTATTGCCAAAAGTATAAGAATCTATAGAAGCTTCTTCACTATTATAATTTCCTATAATAACATATTCATCTGGATTAGTTTCAACCATATCTACAATACTATCCATATTATTGCCTTTTAAAACTTTTATCCATTCTGCTTCACAGTCTGAAGAATATTTTATAACTATTCCATCTGCATTGTTATTTTCATTATTTGCTACATAATCTCCTAAATTTATTTTGCCTACAAATTCACCACTTGCTAAAAATCCTCCGTCTGAAGTAGCTATTGCTTTTAGTAAATTTACATACCCTACTCCTTCTATAGTACTATCTTGTAACTTAGATTCCATAAACATAGATTTTTCTAATTTACCTTCTGAATTAAGTTTAAAAACCATACCCTTAGAAGCATTTCCAATATTATTTTTATTTGGTTCTATATATAATTGATTTTGATCTGTATTATCTAATTCTACTATACTGTTTCCAGAAAATGTATTACCATATACTAAAAGACCGCCATCTGCTAATTGCTCCACATCTGTAATAACTTCTGTACTTTCTCCACCTATAGAAGTAATCCACTCTATATCACCATTTTGAGAATACTTTACAATTACAGAATCCAACCAGTCACTTGCTCCTGTCGTATTTTCAATAATATAAGGTCCTATTTTTATACTACTAGAATGCGATCCAGAAAATTGTCCAAATTTTATATATCCATTATCTTCTGTTTTTACAATATGATCATAAAGAATAGTATCATTATCTCCTAATTCCTCTGACCATTCTATATTTCCGTTATTATCATATTTAATAAGTATACCATAATTATACATATTTGCTTCATTTTGATATATCTTATCTTTTATATTTAATTCGCTACTATTAGAAGAAAGATATATTATTACACCACCATCATTTGTTTCTTCAATATTAGCAACTTCATCATATCCATCTCCACCTATTGATTGAGCCCATAAAATTTTACCATTTAAATCATATTTTACTATTATAGCATCACTTGAACCTTTATTTTCAAAACTTATAATTGGTGTATATGAATTTTCTTCTGTTGCTCCTAAATCAACGTTTACATCGAATGTACCATACCCTAAATATCCATCTAATCCTCTAATAATATAATCTACATCGTCACCTATATAAACACTACTTACATCTTTCCATTCATTTATTCCTACTCCAAAATAATAAGTATTGTTTGTTAAATCGTATTTGTCATCTACTGTTTTTATTTCTACCGCTTTATATAATCCTTCTCTTAATTCTGCTGAAATTTCGCCATTTTCGTTTGTTGTTAATGTGTAATATTCTTTTCCATCTATTATTTCTTTTGTTCCAATTATATTATAATTACTGTCTAAAGCTATTTCTAATTTTTCTTCTTCTTCTCCTTTTACACTATATATAGCAAATTTGCTTCCTGCTAGTACTTCTCCTGTCTCATTATCTTTATTTACTAATTTAAAGCTTGGTAAAGATGTTTGTTTTGTTAAAATTTTAATTTTTACTGTATCTTTGTCTGTTAACTGCTCTTTTATAGTTCCATCTGTTACAATTGCTTTTAATCCATCTGGTCTAGTTTCTAATCTAAACTTTATATCTTCAATTTTGGTATATCCTGCTGGAACTGATATTTCTTTTAAAGTATACATATTAGCAGTATGCTGGTTTGCATCATACTGACATAAATTTTCTATAAGAATTTTTCCATTTTCATCTGTTGTATATTCTCCAATACAGTCTTTTTCTAAGTAAAGTCTATATTTTGCATCTTTTAATCCTATATTTTCTGGTCTTACAATTTTATTTATTTCTAAATTACATAAACTGTTTTCTTCACCTTCAATATAAAAAACAGCAATTCTATTATCTTCTGATATAATTTCAGAAGATTTAACTACTCCTTCTTGAAGATAAATTTTATTTGTACTTGTTATAGTAAATTTTATATTATCTGGTTTTTTTAAATTATCTGAACCTAATTCTTCTAAAACATATTCACTATTATACACTAATCCTCTAAATTCTAACTGTCCTTCAGAATTAGTTTTCAATATTCTTCCTTCTTCATAATTAGGTCCTGTTAGTTTAAATTTAATATTTGGTATTTTGTTTTCATCTATTTTGTTTGTTTTAATTATTCTTAAATTAATGTCACCTTCATAATTATCTATTAATTCAGCATCTTTATAAACAGCTTTATTTGTATCTGTATTTATATATGCATCTCCAATATATCCAGATACTGTGCTTTGTATGTATTTTAAATCATTAAATTCTTCTTTTGAATAGTTATTTACCATATAGTCGTCATCTATTTCTTTAATATTATATATAATAATATTACTATCTGCTTTTATATTGCTAGTTTCAACTCTAACATAATTTATTGCTACATCATACAAATAAGGATTTGATGATGTATACTCATTCCAATTATCTTTTGTAAATCTGGCAACTAAATTATTTGTTTCATCATCATATACTCTTATTTCTCCATTTTCTTCTAAAGAGTTTTGTATATTCCCAAAATAAATTCCAACGTTTTTACTTATATTTTCCATACTAATTGTACTTTCATCAGATTTTAAAAATTGGTCTGCTATATGTAAATCATCTTTAGTTTCTTTTATAACATACCCATCTGCTTCTGAAATTGTTGATGCATGCCATGTTACAGGATAAAAATCACCTTCATCTTTATTTGGAATATTATTATACAGATTTTGTATTTTTTCTTTAGATACAATATTTTCTTCCAATTCTTTTTTTCCTATACTAACAGTTACTTTTGTATCTGTTACTGCTTTTTCAGTATATCTTATTGATATATTACCTGTTGCTGTTTCTGAAAATGTTGGATTTTCAAAATAAATTTCATCTCCTGTACTATCACTGCTGTTATTGTATCCTCCATAGACTACTTCTACTGGTACATTTATTTGCACAGAATTAATATTGTTAACATCAATGGCCTCTAACGGGTATACTAAATTTATAGTAAATTTATTTATTCGATTATTACCGAACATACCATCAGCAAGTTTACCTTCCATTTCGCCTCTGTAAACATTTAGTTCTTTTGTATCTTCATAATACTCTGATGTTGTATTTGTACCTACTGCCTCTGCTTTAGTTGCAAAACTTCCATTCAATTCTGGAGTTTTAATTTTTACATTAACATCTTGCAAATATAATTCATTTTTAGTTTCTTGTACATATAAATCAAATTTAACTTTAAACTCATTATTTTCTTCATCAATTGCTGTTTCTAAATCTTTAATTTGATTTTTATTATCTTTAGTTCCATATGCAAACTCTGGTATTTCGACTGCAATCTCTCCATACCAATCAACAGTAAATGTAACTTTTTTATTTATTTCTATTTCTTCACCTGATAAATTTACATAAGTTCCTTTTAAAGTTATTGAATTTATTTTACTGTAAGCATTCATATCTCCTTTTAAAGCATCAAGTTTTCTTGTTTCAAAAGCATAATCTCCTGAATGTACTTTTCCAGTTAAAGTTTTACTTTTTCCTGATATTGAATTTAAAAATATTGTTTCTATATTGCTTCCAACTATATTTTCTTTTACATCATCATCTTGTAAAATTGCTCCTTGCAAATATATATTTCCTGGTTTAGTTGCAATTTCTGTTCCGAATTCATCTACTACAATTTCATTTTCATTTACAAAGATTTGGGCATCTTTTAATTCTCCATCAAATACATCTAGTTGCATGTATAATGTGTCTTCTTTTCCAATTTGTTTACAAGTTCCTCTTAATTTTTCTTCAATTCCATCACCATCTAAATCACGCATAAAGAAAACATCAAAACTCACATTATTTTCTGTGTTTTCGATACTTCCCTCTCCATCTATTACTTCAGCATATGTCATTGCTTTTAGCAATTCTTTATCTGTCACAATTTTAGTTGTATTTTTGCTTTTTACAAATATCAAGCTTGCTATTACTATCAACAATAAAATAGCTACTATGCATATTTTGACCTTTCTTTTTTGGCTTTCTTGTAAACTCATTTAACCCATTCTCCTTTGTAAACACTTGATTTTTAATAAATTAAATATACTACTTTATTATATAAATAACAATTTCACGAATATTACATCAAATATATTTTTCGTAAGGAAGTACTTTTCACGGAATTTGTTTCTTTTGTATATATTTTTTTTAACATTTGTAATATTTCTATACTATTTTTAGTGTTTCTCTTAGGGATTTACAAGATTTAAATGCATTTTTATAAAAAATAGCAATACACAAAAAAAGACGGAAGAACTTATTTTTATTCTTCTTCCGCCTTTTAATGTATTTTTACTTTTAAATCTATTTTTTAATTGTTAAATTTACTTTTTTCTCTGTTTCTGTATAAGTATCATATACTGTAATAGTTACTTTTCCAGGTGCAACACCTGTAACAATTCCGCTATTATCTACTAATGCTATTTCCTCATCACTTGATGAATATTGCAATGTATCTATACAAGCATCTGATGGTGTTACTTTTAGTTTCATTTGTAAATCTTTTCCAACTCTTACTGTACTATTTGTTGAAGTAAATGTCATAGATTTTATTGGTGTTATTACTCTTATAGTTTCTTTTGCATCCATACCATCATATGTAGCTGTTATTGTGGCTTTTCCATCTGAAACTGGTACTAATTCATTATCATCATTTATTTTTACTATTTTTTCATCTGATGATGAAAACTCTACTCCATCTGTAACTATTTCATCTCCTGCTATTACTCTCATTGTAGCTGTTTCCTTTTTGTTTTTTGAAGATAAATATTCTTTATCAAACTCCAATTTTAATTGTGGAAGTATAGTTGCTGTTTCAGTTGATACAGGTTCTGTATGAACTAAAGCATAACTTCCTACATGTCCTTTATTTAAAACCAAAAATAGTGCTACTGCTGCAACTATTATGAATATTATAATCGAAATTACTAAAACTCTTTTACTTCTCATTTGCATCTCCTTAAATTCTTATACTGAAATTTATTATACACTATCTATTATTTTAAATCAAGAGTTCTTCGTAATGGCTTTAACATTAATTTTATGGTTTTAAAGCTGTAATTGGTATAACATATATCCCATCTGGTCTTTTAACTATTGCTTCATGTAGTCCGCTAATTATACATAAGAATTTTGGCTTCTTTTTCGCTAATTTATTAAATTTTAATAAGTTTTCGGCTGCTTCTTCTATTTTATCTGTTCCTAATTTTATTTCTATCGCACCATAATCTCCATTATTCATTTCCACTATTGAATCAATTTCTAGACCTGTAGTATTGTCTCTAAAATGATATAAATTTCCATTATAACTTTCTATATAAATTCTTAAATCTCTTTCACATAATGATTCAAATAAAAATCCAAGATAATTAACATCATTTAATAAACTTTCAGATGTCAAGCCTAAAATTCCACATACTAATGATGGGTCCGTAAAATGCCTTTTAGCAGATTTTCCTACTCTACTACTTGAACGAAGGTTTATACCAAAAGCTGTTTGATTTTCTATTAAATGTAATTTTTCCAAAACATCTATATATTCTAAAACAGTATTTGGACTTGCTAAATTACTGCTTTCGTTTACATCTTTTATTATTGTATTATTATTAACAATAGTGCTTTCATTTCTAGCCAGTGAACGTAAAATCATTCTCATTTTATTAATATCTCTACTTACGCCATCTATACTAGAAATATCAAATTTTAGTATATCATTTACATAGCTTTGAGTTATTTCAAGAGCGTCTTCTTCATTCATTTCTATGCTTTGTGGCCAGCCACCTCTTATAATTAAATAGATTAATCTTTTTAAATCAACTTTACCTGTCATTTTATCTTTAACATTATTTTCAAATAAATCTTTTAAAGATACTTCACCTGAAGAATCTCCTGATTCAAATAGAGACATTGTATACATTTTCATTCTACATATTCTTCCTGCTCCAGAATGATGTATATCTTTAGTTACTGGTGTTGCAGACCCTGTTAATATATATTTTCCTTTTTGTTTGTCCTCATCACATTTAAATCTAATTCCATCCCAAATTGCTGGAACTTCTTGCCATTCATCTATAAGCTCTGGATATTCTTTATTTAATATTAAATCAACATTCATTTCTGCTAAACGTCTCTCATTAAAATTATTGCTTACATTATTTAAATAAACAACTGAATTGGCATGATTTAATGAAGTCCATGTTTTTCCACACCATTTAGGTCCTTCGATACTTATAGCACCAAAAATTCTTAAACTTTTTTCTATTTTTTTATCTATAATTCTATCTCTATATCCTTTTTTAGTAAGTGACATATATACCTCCTAAACAATGTTCTCTTTATAGAATATCATTTTATTGATATTTTTTCAAGCTTTTTATTGATACTTTTTCAATGTTTTTACTGATATTTTTTCAGGTATTTAGTTTTGTGATTATATTACTCAAGAAAATAAATATAGAAAATATATTTTAATCCAATATTACTACAAAAAAATCCAAGTCTACTTTTAAATTAAACTTGGATTTCTTTATTTTAATTATTTGATAAATTTCTTTTTACCAATTGCAAATGCTTTTCTTATACTATATAGTACATTTAATATTATTGTTAGTATTATTATTCTCAATGTTGCTACTGGTACTATATCTCCTGTTAATGGTGTTTTTTGTTCTACTGTTTGTGTTGGTGTTGTTGTAGATGGATTATTGTTGTTTACTATATTATTATATATGTTTGTTATTTGTGTTGGTATACTTGGTTTGTTTTCTGTTGGTGTTTTTGGAACATCTTCTAGCAATTCTCCTGTTTCTATATCTATATGCTCTTCTTTTACTTTTGCTTCAGTTACATAATAATATTTTACATATGTTGTTATTTCTACTGTTCCATCTGGCTTAGTTATTACTTTCATCTCACCTTTTGTATTATTACTTGTTTCTTTTAACTTGTAGTTCTTAAATGTTTTTTCTACTGTTTCATATTTATCTCCTTCATGTCCTTCTATTTTTTCTGTACTATCTTTTTTTGCACTTGTTTCTGGTACTATGTCTTTTAATTTTTCTCCTGTAGCTTTATCTATGTATTCTACTACTACATTTGCTTTTCTTATATAGTAATATACTACTATAGTTTCACCTTTCATTTCTCCTTCTGCATTTACTGGTAGTTTTTCTTCTACTATATCATATCCTTCTAGTTCTTTCTTTTCTGTCTTATATGGATCGTTTTCTTCTCCTTCTTGTACTTCTACTTCTATTACTTCTCCTGTAGTTACGTCTACGTGTCTTTCTATTACTGTTGCTTTCTTTGTATAGTAGTATTTTACTACTATTTCTGCAGATACTGTTCCATCTTCACTTATTACTCTTGTCATTGTTCCTTCTGCATTTGTTGGATACATTTCTTTTACTATTTCATATTTATCAAATTTCTTTTCTTCTGTTTTGTATGTGTCACCTTCATGTCCTGTTATTATTTCTGTGCTGTCTTTTTCTAGTATGTCTTCTGTTCCTTCTACTACTTCTTTTTCTGGTATTTTTTCTCCTGTTAACTTGTCTATATATTCTACTCTTACTGTCATTTTTCTTACTCTTCTGGTACTATTATTCCTGTATCTTGCATTTTTGTCGTAAATGTACTTCCTAAATCTGAACCACTAATTACATATGTGTTGCCTTCAAATGGTATTTTTCCTAATACTTTTATATCACTTATTGTACTTGCATAATTATTTTTTATTTGTACTCCAATTTCTGCT
>CATJZH010000088.1 GCA_949746285.1 uncultured Clostridia bacterium | reverse complement strand
TATAAAATTTTATAAAAAAATAAAACCTCTAGTTTTACTAGAGGTTTTGGTGCGCCCTCAAGGATTCGAACCTTGGACCCACCGGTTATGAGCCGGTTGCTCTGACCAACTGAGCTAAGGGCGCAAATGTTTACTTCTAACGACAAGAATTATTATAAATGATAGAATATAATATGTCAATACTTTTTTATAAAAAATATTTAGAAAAAAATTTAAAAATTGTATTGACAAGTTTAAAAAATAACATTATAATAAATAACGTGCTCGAAAGAACACGTATGGGTAGGTGGTCGAGTGGTTAATGGCACCAGACTGTAAATCTGGCCGCGAGAGCGTACGATGGTTCGAATCCATCCCTGCCCACCATATATATTTAAATAAAAAGTGTTGACAAACTGCATTTGATGTAGTAAAATAATCAAGTCAGTTGGAACAAAATTTGGTCGCTTAGCTCAGCTGGGAGAGCATCTGCCTTACAAGCAGGAGGTCATAGGTTCGAGCCCTATAGCGACCACCACTTTTTGGCCTGGTAGTTCAGTTGGTTAGAATGCCGCCCTGTCACGGCGGAGGTCGACGGTTCGAGTCCGTTCCAGGTCGCCAAAATATCTAGTCCAACACTAGATATTTTTTATATAAGGCTTCATAGCTCAGTTGGTAGAGCAGAGGACTGAAAATCCTCGTGTCAGTGGTTCGATTCCACTTGAAGCCACCAAAAATAAAACTAGCTTTTGCTAGTTTTATTTTTTTGCCGAACATATAATGTGCAATCAAAAAGGACGAGGGAAAACGAATAGAATTAAAGGATAAACGACATTTTGGAGGTTTGTATAAAAATAGAATACATAATTTGTGGGAGGAAATATCACTTTATATAGAAGAGACAGCAGTATCATTACAAATAATGACATATTTGGGAAAAATATTTTTTATAAAATTTTCCAGAAAAATTTGCAAAATTATGTAAAGTATGATATAATATAAACGAGGAACTGCTTTGCAGTTAATAAGTAACTCTATCATCAAAGAAATAAGAAAGGAATAAAATTATGGAAATAATTATTCGGATGCACATGTGGGGAGTAGAGAGAGTACTTGATGCTATCGAGTATCAAGAGGTGTACGGTGGTCTTAGATTCTTTTTAATCATTATTCTTGGAGTAATGATGCTTGTACTGGTTTTAATGCTGGATGTGGGAATGATTGCTATTGTATATTTAATAATTAAAGCAATCGTAATTAGTGTTCTGACTGATAGGACCCTAAAAGATCCAGTGGTTGGATTTGTAACAGAGAAAGAATATAAAGAGGCAGAATTCAAGTACGATATAGCCATAAAGAACTTCAGAACATTTCCAGAAAAATTCTATATAACGGTAAGATATGGAGATACAAACGGGATTTTTAACAAGAAAGAAATTTTTGAAATGTATGAAGTTGATGAGGAAATTCCGTTGATTTTTGTCAGAAAGTTGGACAAGAAAGGAAAGGTTCTCGAGAAGAGATTAGAGTTGCCAGAATAATAAAAGGCCCAATTGTTGCAGTGCAACGATTGGGCTATTCTGGTTTGTTTTTATATATAGTTGATTATCAATCCAGTTCTTATACAGAACTGCTTATACTAGTTAATGTAAAATTTATGACTTAGCTAATTTAAGTTATTTATTGAAAATATATTTTTAAGATAGTTAAAGAAAAATATTGATTTAAAAAGCATTTTATTGTATACTAATAATATTAGTTAACATATTACCAAAAGGAGGTTATTATGGAGAAATTAGCCATATTAGACTGCGGAGGGCAATACACAAAAGTTATAGATAGAAGAGTTAGGGAATTAGGAGTAAAATCAGATATATTTCCTATAAATGTAAAAGCAGAAACATTAAAAGAGTATCAGTCAGTTATATTATCAGGAGGACCTAATAATATAGGAGAACAGCAAAGATTAGGATTTGACAAAACAATATTTGAATTAGGTGTACCAGTTTTAGGTATATGTTATGGAATGCAACTTATGTCTGATCATTTTGGAGGAGTTGTAGATAGTAATATAGTTAAAGAATATGGTCAAAATGAAGTTATAATAAATAATAAAGTGCCAATTTTTGATGGATTAGCCGAAAAGCAACAAGTTCTTATGAGTCATGGAGATACAGTAAGAATTGCACCAAATGGTTTTGAAGTAATAGCCAAATCAGGAGAAGCAATTGCTGCTATTGGAAATGTACAAAACAAAATGTATGGATTTCAATTTCATCCAGAAGTTGATTTAACAGAAGAAGGGATGAAAATGCTAGAAAACTTTATAAGAAAAGTAGCAAATTATAAAGAAGTATATGCATTAGACGATAGAATAGAAACTTCAATAAAAATGATTAGGGAAAAAGTAAAAGACAATAAAATAATTGTACTTGTAAGTGGTGGAGTTGATTCAGCAGTTACAGCAGCATTACTTGTAAAAGCTTTAAATCCAGACAATATTTATGCTATACATATAGATTCTGGATTTATGAGAAAAAATGAAAGTGATGTAATTTGTGAAAATTTAAAAGAATTAGGATTAAAAAATTTAATAAGAGAGAATGCGAAAGATTACTTTTTTAATACAGTTGTTGAAGTAGAAGGAAAGAAAATAGGACCATTAGTAGAAACAGTAGACCCAGAAACAAAAAGACAAATAATAGGAGAAATTTTTATTAAAATAGCAAATAATGTAATTGAAAGATTAGGATTAGATCCTAAAACTACATTTATAGCACAAGGAACATTAAGACCAGATTTAATAGAAAGTGGAAATCCAGATATAAGTGGATTCGCACATAAAATAAAAACACATCATAATGATGTAGCAATTGTAAGAGAAGCTAGAAAAAAAGGTCTTATAGTAGAAACAAATAGTGATTGGCACAAAGATGAAGTAAGAAAAGTTGCTAGAAAACTAGGATTAGAAGAAAGCATTGCATCAAGACAACCATTCCCGGGACCAGGACTTGCAATTAGATTACTTTGCCATGATAAAAAAGAAGAAGTAAAAATAGAAGCAGAGGATGTTCAAAAACTAAATGAAATTTTGAAAACTTCATCAGAAAAAGGATATATACTTCCAATAAAATCAGTAGGAGTTCAAGGAGACGCAAGAAGTTATAGAAATTTATGTTTAATAGAAGGAAATGAAGTAAATTTTGATTGGAAAACAGTAGTAACAAAAGCAAAAGAAATAACAGATTCTATAAATACTATAAATAGAGTTGGATACATATTAAATAGAAAACAAATATCAGAGCAAGTAAATTGTTATGATATGAGGATTTGTGATGAAAGTGTAGATTTACTTCGCGAGTTAGATAAAATAGTAACAACTGCTTTAGAAAAAGCCAAAGTAAATCAAACATTTGCAGTATTATTACCAATAGGAATTAATAAAAAGTATTCAGTTGCAATTAGAACTTTTGTAACTAATGATTTTATGACAGGAAGACCTGGAGAAATAGGAAAAGAAGTTTCAAGAGAAATGATAGAAAAAGTTGTAGATGAAATAAATACTAAATTTGGAGATAAAATAGAATTTATAATATATGATGTTACAAGTAAACCACCAGCAACTTGTGAATGGCAATAAAATTTAGTAAAAATAAAAAGCATCCTTTTAATTAGTAAAATTAGAAGGATGTTTTTTGTACAAAATTAGAGCTAATACTAAAAATTTGTTTGACAGTTTTATGTAAATATGATAAAATAGTCAAGTTACGAAATACAAAGGAGGGGTAGAATTGGAAAAAGAAGAGAACATATTAGGAAAAGAAAAGATAGGAAAATTGATGCTTAAATTTTCTATTCCAGCTATAATTTCAATGTTGGTTAACTCATTGTATAATATAGTTGACCAAATATTTATAGGCCGTGGAGTAGGATATTTAGGAAATGGAGCAACAAATGTAGTATTCCCTTTAGTAATACTAGGACTTGGTTTTTCTCTTATGATAGGAGATGGAACGTCAGCATATTTAAGCTTAAAATTAGGAGAAAAAAAGGAAAAAGAAGCAGCAAAAGGTGTTGCAAATGGTCTGATGATCTCTATAATAATATCATTATTTTTAGCGATAAGCAGTTTCATATTTTTACCACAATTATTAAATCTTTTTGGATGTACAGATAATTTAAGAGAATATGCTTTATCATATGGATATATTATAGTTCTAGGTTTGCCATTTGCAATAATAGGGACATCTTTAAATGGTATAATAAGAGCAGATGGATCGCCAAAATATGCAATGACATCTATGGTATCTGGTGCAATTTTAAATATTATATTAGATCCAATATTTATTTTTGTATTTCATAAAGGTGTTGAAGGCGCGGCGATAGCAACTATATTAAGTCAGATGTTAACTTTTATATTAAATATTTTATATGTAAGAAAATTTAAATCAATAAGTTTTACTAGAGATATTATAAAATTTGATACAAAAGTTATTGGTAAACTAGCTTCTTTGGGAATTAGTAGTTTTATAACTGAAATAAGTTTTGTAATCTTAATGTCTGTTCAAAATAACTTATTTGGAAAATATGGAGCAGTTTCAAAATATGGAGCAGAAATCCCAATAACAGTTTTTGGAATTGTTATGAAAATAAGTCAAATATTAAGCAGTATTATAATTGGTTTAGCAGTAGGTTCACAACCAATTATTGGGTATAATTATGGAGCAGAAAAATTTGATAGAGTAAAACAAGCATTAAAAAATGTATTAGTATCTTCAGTAATAGTAAGTACTTTTGCTTTAATATTATTTCAAACAATACCAGATAAATTAATTTTAATATTTGGTAGTGGTGATGAGAATTATATGGAATTTGCATGCTTAGCTTTTAGAATATATTTATTACTTTCTATTTGCAATGGAGTTCAAATACCATCAGGAGTATTTTTCCAAGCGATTGGAAAAAGTGTAAAAAGTGCAGGAGTTTCATTATCAAGACAAATATTGTTTTTAATACCAGCATTTGTTATATTAGGTGGAACTTTTGGAGTAGTAGGTATGTTATATGCAGGACCTGTTGCAGATGGGTTAGCTTTTATAGTTTCAAGCACTTTACTTATATTTGAAGTTAAAAACTTAAACAAAGTAAAAAACAAAAGTCAAGCTTTAGTAGATGATACTAGTACAGATAACAAATTAGAAAGTAATTTTGTAATTACAGTTTCAAGGGAATTTGGTTCTGGTGGTAGATATGTTGGAAGATTAATTGCAGATAAATTGGGAATAAAATTATATGACAAAGATTTAATAGTAAAATTAGCTGAAAAAACAGGACTATCAGAAGAATATATTGAAAATAATGAACAAAAAAGAGATTCATTAGCACTTTTAAATAATGGTTACTACTCAGGGTTAAATAATGCAGATGATTTATTTATAGAAGAATCTGAAATAATAAAAGATATTGCGGAAAAAGAATCTTGTGTAATAATAGGTAGATGTTCAGATTTTATATTAAAAGAAAATAAAAATGTATTAAGAGTATTTATTTCAAGTAGTATGAAAGATAAGTTAGATAGAGCTGTAAATATATATGGATTTGATAAGAAAAATGCAGAAAAGGAAATAAAGAAAATAGATAAATTAAGATCAAATCATTACAAATATTACACAGGTGGAGAGTGGTCAAATGCTTCAAATTATGATATTTGTATGAATAGTGATTTATATGGTGTAGAAAAAACAGCTGATATAATATGCAATTTGGTGCTAGATAAAGTAAATAAGAAGAAATCAAAAATAAAATAAGATAAATACATAAAATGAACTAAAAATAACTTATGTTGACTTTTTTTAGATAATGAGTTATAATAGATATGTTGAGATTAACATAATTTAATATTAAAAGTATTAAATTATGTTTTTTTATTCGAACAAATATTATAATTTGAGGAGGTTAGCATGGAAAACGAAGAAATAATTGAAGAAGTAACAAAACTAATTGAAACTAAAAGAATAAGTGATTTACGTAAATATTTAGAAGATATAAATAGTGCTGATTTCCCGAGTATTTTTGAAGAAATTGATGATGAAAAAATAATAATGATATATAGAATTTTAGCAAAAGAAAAAGCAGCAGAAGTGTTTGTAGAGTTAGATAGTGATGATCAAGAAAAATTGATTAGTTATTTAACAGATAAAGAAATAAAAAATGTTATGAATGAAATTTATATGGATGATGCAGCAGACTTAATAGAAGAAATGCCTTCAAATGTTGTAAAAAGAATTCTAGCAAATACGAAGCCAGAAAATAGAA
This sequence comes from uncultured Clostridia bacterium, assembly GCA_949746285.1. Taxonomy (GTDB): domain Bacteria; phylum Bacillota; class Clostridia; order TANB77; family CAG-508; genus Scatovivens. The sequence continues at coordinate 7,764 of CATJZH010000088.1, read as the reverse complement.
AAATTATAAATGAACTTTTAAAATATCCAGAAGATACAGCAGGAACAATAATGACAACTGAGTTTGTAGACTTGAAGGAAAATATTACTGTTGAAAAAGCTTTTGAAATAATTAAAAAAAGAGGATTAAAAAAAGAAACAGTATATAATTGCTATGTTTTAAGTATAGATAGAAAACTATTAGGAATTATTGATATAAAGGATTTATTAGTTGCAGATAGAGATAAATTAGTAAAAGATATAATGGAAACAAATGTAATAAAAGTTCAGACTATTGAAGACCAAGAAGAAGTAGCTAAAGTTTTCGAAAAATATGACTGTGTAGCAGTACCAGTAGTAGATAAAGAAGATAGATTAGTTGGTATTATAACAATAGACGATGCTATAGATGTTATGCAAGAAGAGACTATGGAAGACTTCGAAAAAATGGCTGCTATTACACCAACAGATAATACATATTTTAAAACAAGTGTATTGAAACATTCAAAAAATAGAATTGTATGGCTTTTAATACTTATGTTTACATCAATAATTACAGGAACAATTATTGAAAACTTTCAAGCAACAATATCATCATTACCTTTATTAGTAGCATTTATACCATTACTAATGGGAACAGGTGGAAACTGTGGTTCACAAAGTTCTACATTAATAATAAGAGGTTTAGCAACAGATGAAATTTCAACTAAAGATATTTTAAAAGCAATGTGGAAAGAATTTAGGGTTGGTCTTATAGTTGGGTTAGTACTAGCTGCTGCAAATGCAATTAGAATAATTGTTCAATACAGCGATGTTAATATAGCAATTGTTGTTGGAAGTACACTTATTTGTACAGTAATTATTGCAAAACTTTTGGGTTGCATATTACCAATTCTTGCAAAAAAGTTAAAACTAGATCCAGCAATAATGGCTTCACCACTTATTACTACAATTGTTGATACGGTATCAGTTTTAGTATTTTTTAATATATCAACTTTTATATTCCATATATAAATATTACAATTAACAATTTATTATAATATTTACATTTTTAAAATTAGTTATATGAAATTAATATAAATGGAAATTCTGCCTTGAAAGTAATTTGAATTAGAAAGTCTTATATAAAATTAGTTAGGGAATCTCAAGTTTATCTTGAGGGTGCTGACTAATTTTGTATTAGAATTTCTATAAAAATTACTTGAACTGAGAATTGGAATGTTATTAATTCATATAACTAATTTAATATACTAATAAAATAAATTGTTAATTGTAATATTTAATATTATTTTAAGAATATTAGCTTAAACTATAAGTGTGAGGAGATAATATGAGAGTTTTAATTATAGAAGATGATAAAATACTTGCTAAGACTATAGAGCAATGTATAAAAAATCAATATGATGTAGATCATGCTTATGATGGAGAAGAAGGAATTTTATATGCTAAGCAGGAAATATATGATGCAATAGTACTAGATATAATGATGCCAATTATGAATGGATATGATGTATTAAATAGTTTGCGAAATAGCAAAATACATACTCCTGTTTTAATATTAACAGCCAAAGATAGTATATCTGATAAAGTAAAGGGATTTAGAAGTGGAGCAGACGATTATTTAGTAAAGCCGTTTAATAGAGAAGAATTAGTAGTAAGATTAGAGGCTTTAATTAGACGTTCAAAGGGAAATTACACAGAAAATGTTATAGAATATAAGACTTTAGTTTTGGACTTAAACAGTAGAAAAGCTAAAGCAGATGGAAAAGAAGTTGTTTTGCAAGGAAAACAATTTGATATGTTGGAGTATTTAATAAATTCTAAAAACACAATAATAACTAAAGAGCAGATATTTGATAAAATATGGGGATTTAACAGTGAAACAACAACAAATGTAATAGAAGTATATGCAAGTGGTTTAAGAAAGGAATTAAAAAAGATTGGATATGATAAATATTTAAAAACTATTAGAGGTGTAGGTTATATCTGGTCTGAATAATAATTAATATGGAAGAGAAGGAAGATTTAAATTTAAAGTTGTTTAAACACATAGCTTATAATATTTGTATTTTTATGTCTATTTTTATAGTTTTTGGATTATTAGTTTTTTCTATGGTAAGAGCAAATATTTATGCCAATGTTGATAAAGAACTTTATGAAGGTAAAAGAAAAATATTAGAATTAGAAGATTTAGATGTAGATATTATTTTAAATTCAAGAATAATAAAAAGCGAGATAAAAGGCTTATTTGAAGATGATTCTATAAATGTATATTCCATTACTAAGAAGATTGTTAATCCTAATATAATAGTAGTTGTAAGAGATGAAAATGGAGAAATTGTTAATAAAGATATAGGAAGATTGTCTGAATATACTGACGAATTAGAGTTTGATATAAAAAATATGGATGAAATATATGAAATTAGCATAGATGGGGAATATCCATATAGAGGATTAAACTTTTTGGTTGAGGGAACTCAAAATAGTTATGTACAATTATTGATAAACATTGATAGTGAAAAAAGCTTAGTAGATGCTTATTTTAAAATAATTTCAATGGCTGTTTTGCTAGGTTGTGTTCTTTCAATTTTTGCAAGTTATATTTTATCTAAGAAAACATTAAAACCGCTTAGTGAAAATCTAATAAAACAGATGGAATTTGTTCAAAATGTTTCTCATGAGCTTAGAACTCCACTTACAATAATCCAAGCAAAGCAAGAATTGTTACTTCAAGAGCCAAATACTAAGATTATAGATAAATCAGAAGATATAGTTCTTACATTAAATGAAACTAAAAGATTATCAAAATTGGTAAAAGATTTGCTTATATTATCTAGAGCTGATAATAATAAAGTAAGTATGCAAAAAGAAAGTGTAAATATAGATGATTATATAAAAGAAATAATTGTGCCATATTCTGAAATAGCAGAAATGGAAGGAAAAGAAATAATATTAAATTTAGATTATAAAATGGATATAAGTATAGATGCAAGTAAAATATATCAATTAATGATAATTTTACTTGATAATGCAATAAAATATACAGAAGAAAATGATAAAATAGAAATAAAAACATATTTTAAAGATAATAAATGTGTAATAGAAGTAAAAGATACAGGAATTGGTGTAAGTGATGAAGGATTAAAAAGAATATTCGAAAGATTTTATAGGGAAGATAGAGCAAGAAATAGAGAAACTGGCGGAACAGGATTAGGTCTTTCAATAGCAAATGTCATTGTTTCTGAGCATAATGGGACAATTAAAGCAAGTCATAACTCTCCAAAAGGTACTGCTTTTACAATTAGGTTGCCAAGTTAAAAAATATTTTTATATCATAAGTTTAAAACCTCTCGAAAATGAGTATATTATACTTAAGAAATTTCGGGAGGTTTATATATGGTATATAAATTTACAAAAAGTGGTGAAAAGGTTTTAGAGATTGCAAATGAATTGGCTACTGATTTAGGTCATACTTATATAGGAACAGAGCATATCTTATATGGATTAGCTTGTGAAGAAAATGGAGTGGCAAGTAAAGTTTTAGGAAATCAAAATATTTTGCCAGAAGATATTTTAGATCAAATAGAAGAAATGATAGGTGGACAAATAAAAGAAAATTTTTCAGTTTTAGGTTTTACACCTAGAACAAAGAAAATATTAGAAAATGCTTATTTAGAAGCTAAAAAACTTGGTTCAAATTATATAGGAACAGAACATATTTTAGTAGGAATAATAAAAGAAACAGATAGTTTAGCAAATAAAATATTAGTTACATTAAATGTCACATCTGATGATATTTATTCTGATATAGCAAAAACCTTAAATGAATTTGAAAGTGGAATAACAGATAATCTTCAAGATAAACAAGAAAACAATAGTTATTCTAATACTCAGAATTTAAATCAATTTGGAAATGATTTAACCAAACAGGCAATGGAAGGAAAGCTAGATCCAGTAATTGGAAGAAAGGATGAAACAGACAGAGTTATTGAAATCTTATCTAGAAGAACAAAAAATAATCCATGTTTAATAGGAGAGCCAGGAGTAGGAAAAACGGCTGTTATTGAAGGTTTGGCACAAAAAATAATAAATGGAAATATACCAGAAAATTTGAAAGATAAAAGAGTAGTTACATTAGATATAACTTCTATGGTTGCAGGAGCAAAATATAGAGGAGATTTTGAAGAAAGAGTAAAAAAATGTTTGAATGAAGTAAAGAAATCTCAAGATATAATTTTATTTATTGATGAAATTCATACAATTGTTGGTGCAGGTGCAGCAGAGGGAGCAATTGATGCAGCCAATATTTTAAAACCACTTTTAGCTAGAGGTGAAATACAAGTAGTAGGAGCTACTACTTTAAAAGAATATAGAAAATATATTGAAAAAGATACGGCATTAGAAAGAAGATTTCAGCCAGTAAATATTGATGAACCAAGCATAGAAGATTCAAAGAAAATTTTAAAAGGACTTAGAGATAAATATGAAGCACACCATAATGTTAAGATTACTGATGAAGCAATTGAAAGTGCTGTTGAATTATCAAATAGATATATTAATGATAGATTTTTGCCAGACAAAGCAATAGATTTAATAGATGAAGCTTCAGCAAAAGTAAAATTAAAATCTTTTATTGAGCCAGAATATTTGAAAAAGATGGAAAAAGAATTAGAGAAAATTGTTAATGAAAAAGAAGAAGCTATAAATACACAAAATTATGAAAGAGCAGCTAAATTAAGAGACAAAGAAAATGAGTTATTAAATAAACTAGAAAAAGAAAATGATAGATGGAAAAACAAAAATAATAAGAAAATAATAAATATAGAAAAAGAAGATATTGAACTTATAATATCTAGATGGACTGGAATACCAATATATAAAATTACAGAAAGTGAAAACGAGAAATTAAAAAATTTAGAAAAATCTTTGCATAAAAGGGTAATAGGACAAGATGAAGCAATAATTTCTATTTCTAAAGCTATTAGAAGAAGTAGAGTTGGACTAAAAGATCCAAATAGACCAATAGGTTCATTTTTATTTTTAGGACCAACAGGAGTGGGAAAAACAGAACTTACAAAGGCTTTAGCAGAAAGTTTATTTGGAAATGAAAATTCTATGATAAGAATAGATATGTCAGAATATATGGAAAGTCATTCTGTATCTAAGCTAATAGGTTCTCCTCCAGGGTATGTTGGGTATGATGAATCAAACGGACTTACAGAAAAAGTTAGACGAAAGCCATATTCTGTAATATTATTTGATGAGGTAGAAAAAGCTCATGCTGATATTATGAATGTATTATTGCAAATATTAGAAGATGGTATTCTAACTGACAGTCAAGGGAAAACAGTAAGTTTTAAAAATTGTGTAATAATAATGACATCAAATATAGGAGCAAGGCAAATTACAGAAAGGAAAAAATTGGGGTTCACAAACAGTAATGAAATGACAGAAGAAAGTGAATATGCGGAAATAAAAAAATCTGTTAATAATGAACTTAAAAGAGAATTAAAGCCAGAATTTATAAATAGAATAGATGAAATAGTTATATTTCATAAATTAACAGAAGATGAAATAACTCAAATTGTAAATTTAATGTTAGAAAAGGTAAAAAGCAGATTAAAAAAACAAGGATATAATTTAGAATTTGATAAAAGTATAAAGAAGTTAGTAAAAGAAAAAGGCACAGATGCAAATTATGGAGCAAGACCAATAAGAAGAGCGGTGCAGAATTATATAGAAGATAAAATAGCAGAAGGTATTTTAAATGGAGAGATAAGTAAAAATGAAGATAAAATAATTTTAGTAAAAAATAATAAGATATTATTTAAAGATTTAGTAACAAACTAGGATGTCCAATTGGGGACGTTAGTTTTTGGACAAAAATGTCCAAAAACAAGCGTCCCTGTTGGACATTTTTGTCCAATTTTATACGTATGTTACATATCAACTGGATGAACATGAACTACAGCTTTATCTATTTTATCAAGTGCTTCTACATCTTTTTCTAAATGATTTGCAAGTTCATGACTTTTATATGTACTCATATTTCCATCAACAGCAATAGTAAAAACAACAAAATATTTATAACCAATTGGAGTTGAATATAAATTATAACAATTTTTTATGTCGCTATGCTCTTTTACTAAATTCATAATAGTTTCTTTTGTTTTTTCATCTAAAGACACATCCATAAGTACATTATAACTTTCAAAGAATATTCCAAAACCTGTTATTAAAATCCATATAGAAATTCCAATACCAACAATTCCATCAATCCAATAAATTTCTAACAAACCAAATAATATAGAAATAAGAGTAAATGTAGTAACTATACAGTCATTTTTATGATCTTTATAATTTGATTTTAGTAAAATATTATCATATTTTTTAAACATTTTTTTTGTATATATGTATAATGTGAGTTTTGTAATTATAGTGATAATACATACGATTATTAACATATATGAAAATTCAAAATGAGATTTTTGTATTAAGCTTTTTATGGAATCTAATAATAGTTTTAATGAAAGTAGAATCATTGTAATACTTATAAATAGTGAAAAAATATATTCTGCTTTTCCATGTCCAAAATTATGATCTTCATCTTTAGGCTCACTAGAAATTTTGTTGCCTATAAAAGTCATAAATGATGCTAATATATCAGAAGCACTATTCATACTATCTGCAATCATAGATTGACTATTAGTAATAATACCTATAGAAGCTTTTATTACTAGTAAGAATATATTTCCTAATATTCCAGCAATTCCAGCTTTTTTTATATCATTAAATTTTTTTTCCATTAATAATTCCTCCATATATAAATAATATGATAACACACTATAAAAATTTTACAATATTTTTAAATAAATTATTTGTAAAATCAATTTTGAAATAATATAGTTGATAATACTTTACGTAAAGTATTAAAAGTGATATAATAAAAAAAGCATTAGCCTATAGAATAAGGAACGAAATCTCGAAACAAAAGGAGGGTATAACATGGATAAAAAATTTGAGATTTTAGAGGTTTTGCCAAATGATTTAACTACGAGTTATGAGAATGGAGAATGCCTAATATTTTTAGAGCTTAAGACACTTCGGAGAGATGAAGAAAAGAGTTTTTCTGGAAACTTTGTGTCGGATGTTTCAGCTCAGTTTAAAAAAATCATTGGAAATGCTCCATTTTTGAAAGCTGTAGAAATATATGGAAAAGTTCCATATATTACAGCTGTTGGTAACAGTAAAGGATGGGTTTTGAAATTAAAAAGCGGTAGATGTATTTGTACTGCAGATAGGCCTGAAAAATTTCTTGAGGAATATTTAGGTAGGTATTAACAGTTCCTTAGGCAGTAAGTAAATATAATTTTATGCTGTTTAAATTAAAAGTAAAGCACAGAGATGAAAATCACTGTGCTTTATTTAACAGTGATACAAAGTCACTGCATTTTGTATTTACTTTAAAATATATTTATGATATAATTACAAACAAAATAAAATCTATATAATAGTAAGAGAAAAGGATTTAAGTAGGAGGATTTTAATATATGAATTATTCTAAACAAACAGATTTAAAATGGCAAAAAAAATGGAAAGAAGATGGATTGTATAAATATGATTCTAATAGTAAAAAAGAGAAATTTTATGCATTAGAAATGTTTTCATATCCTTCAGGAGCAAAATTACACTTAGGACATTGGTTTAATTTTGCACCAGCAGATTCTTTCACTAGATTTAAAAAAATGCAAGGATACAATGTATTTCATCCAATGGGATTTGATGC
>CATJZH010000087.1 GCA_949746285.1 uncultured Clostridia bacterium | reverse complement strand
TTTTTACTGGTAATGTATTTTCTTCTGATGAGCTATTTACTTTTTCTACTGTTTGTAAAATTACTCCTGCTCCATAGTCTATGTATTTTGTCATTTCTGCATTTAAATCTACTTCTCTATTATCTCTCCAACCTAAAGTTAATTTTACTTGTTTTGAAACTTCTTCTTCCTCACCTTTATTGTTTACATATACTCCTGAAAACACAACTAAAGTATCTCCTGATACTTTTTCTTCGTTTATATATTGTTCGTTTTGATATTCTATTGGAACCTGAATTCTCATTTCAGAAGTTGCATCAATTTGATTTAAATAAAATACATTTTCTTCAAACTTCTCTATGTGTTCTTCTGCTTCTATTAAATCTTCTACTGTTGCTTCGTCTTCTATCCCTGCTACTTCTTCTGTATTTTCATTTCCTTCTACTTCAAACTCATTTTCAATATCTTCATTGTTTTCTTCAGATTTTGGTTCTTCATTGCCGCTTTCTTCATTAACTTGCTCGTTGTTATTTGCTTCTTCGCCTTGCTCATTATTATTTTTTTCTGAGTTTTCTGCATTTTGATTTTCTTCTGGCTGTTGTGGTGTTTCAGAACTTTCGTTTGAAGTTTCTTCTCCTTTTTCTTCTTTTGTTTCTTGGTTTTGAACATCTCCTTGTTCTACATTTTCTTCATTAGCAACATTTTGCTCATCTGAATTTGTTTCTTCATTTTCTGTTTTCTCTGTTTCTTCTGTAATTTCTTCTTTGACTATAAAGTTTATGTTCTTTCCTTCTTCTCCTTCTACAAATTCAATTTTGGCATCCTTTAAGTAACCTTTATCTTTAACATCTAAATCCATGTTAATAAATAAAGATTTGTAATTTACATCACTGATAACTGAAGGATAATGTTCCCCTTCAATATCAAAATAAGCATCAAAGTTAACACTCTTACTTCCAGTGTCACTTGTAACGCCAAATAGAACTTCTGCAAAACTTGATGCATAACTCTTTGTTATGAATGCAAAATTTGCAAAAGTTAGTGTAAATATTAGGATTATTGCTAAGAATTTTTCTAGAATTTTCTTTCTACACATAATCTTACACTCCTCATAGTAACTTTCATAGACATAGCATTTTTTTACTATACTATAAGTATAATTTTACTCATTTTTTGTTCAAAATCAATAGCTCAAATCGCTGTTTTCCTTGTGTATCAAGTTTTTAACCTCTATCACTTTACGGAACTTCTTTTTCAAGATTTTGCCCACAAAATATAAAGTTTTCATTACTTTTTCATGTTTTTTAATTTAAAATCTCTCTATAAGGCTTTTGCGTAGAAAAACTTAAAATTATAATAGATTTTGTAATTTATTTGTGATTTAAATTTAAATGCTTTTTTCCAATATTTCTATAAGCTTAGGGAATAGTGTTTTGAATTTATAAAACTAAAAATTATTATGATTCGAATAAATGAATTTTTCGTGAATATAAAAAAAGATATGTGTCTCTACTCACATACCTTCGCTATACAGTCTGTCAGACTCTCTATTTAAACTATTATCAATATAGCGTTTTTCTTGATTTTCATATAACTTAAAAAGACGAAGTAAAATACTCCGCCTTTCTAAGCATGTATGTAAGACTAAGATTAAAACTTAATCCATTAGTAATTTACACCTAATTTAATAAAAAATCAAGTATTTTTGTAAATTTTTTCAACTTTTTATTTTCTATCGCATATATTAGTATAAGTAATTGTATAAGGGAGGTAGCAACTTTGAATAACATGGATATAAATAAACTTCTTGCAGCCATTTCAAAAATGGATAAAGAAGAGCTAGAAAAAAATATTTATAAAGCTCAGCAAATTTTAGAAAATTCAAATATAAAAAAAGATATTGATAAAAATAATTAGATTATCAACCAAGAAAGGTATATTTTAAATGAACGATGATTTCTCAGAAGTTATAAGTAAATTTTCAGATATTTTAAAAGATAAAAACATAGACTTAAATAATTTAGCAGGTGGTAGCACTCCACCTGCTGATAATTCTGTGTGTAATTCTGATTTTAATCTTGATATAAATACAATTTTGAAAATAAAAGATATTATATCTAAAATGAATAAAAATCAGGATTGTCCACGAAATAAACTCTTACATTCACTAAAACCTTATCTTGAAAATGATAAACAAGAAAA
>CATJZH010000086.1 GCA_949746285.1 uncultured Clostridia bacterium | reverse complement strand
TTCAAGAAAAAATAACAGACTTTTTTATAAAGCCTGTTACTTCTATTAATACACACTAACTTGTTTTTTATCTTTACCTTTTCTTTCAAATTTAACTGTTCCATCTACTAAAGCAAATAAAGTGTCATCACTACCAATTCCAACATTAGTTCCTGGATGTACATTAGTTCCTCTTTGTCTTATTATAATATTTCCAGCTTTTACAACTTGACCATCAGATTTTTTAACACCAAGTCTTTTTGACTCACTATCTCTTCCGTTTTTAACACTACCTTGACCTTTTTTGTGTGCCATGAAAGATTCACTCCTTTCGCTTAATATTTTATTTATACCATTTATTTTATTTCGATATAATTTAATTGCTAAGATTATTTAGCTGCAGCTTTTTCTTTTTTTTCTGTACTAGCTGCTTTTTCTGCTTTAACTTTGATTGAAGTAATTTCAACTTTAGTATAGTCTTGTCTATGTCCTCTAGTTTTTCTTTCATTCTTTTTAGGTTTGTATTTGAAAACTAAAATTTTCTTTCCTCTACCATTAGAAACTACTTTTCCTTCAACTTTAGCATTTGTCACATAAGGATTTCCAACTTGTATTTTTCCATTATCAGATATTAAAACTACTTTATCGAAAGAAACTTTCTTTCCTTCGTCTTCACCTAATTTTTCAAAATACACTGTTTCTCCTTCTTCTACTTTGTATTGTCTTCCACATGCTTCAATTATTGCGTACATTTAAAATGCACCTCCCTTTTTTGTATACTCGCTAACTTCCAACTTAGGTAACTAAAATAAATTTAGCATTTATGAACCTTAGCTAAGCAGTTTACAGTAATAAATTTTAACATAGTTTTATTACTTTGTCAAGCATTGTTTTATTGTATTTATTCTCTTATTATCCGCTAAAAAAGCAAGCTATAAGCTTGCTTTTGCATTTTATATTTTATTATTCTTCTCTCTCACTTGGTAATCTTCCTTCAGTTCTAGGGGTTCCTTTGGTTTGAGTAGCAGTTTTATCATACTTCCCTGATGTTGTAACACCATCTTTTATACTTTTAATTGTTGCATCTTGCATAGCTATATTAGCCATACCTTTTCCACCTTTGCCTTTTCCTCCTGTAGATCTTTTTTTACCTAATTCAAACTTTTTAGATGTTTCTGCACTTTTCCCTTTTTTGTTTCTTTTCTCTACTTCTCTTAACTTTTGAATTAGCTCACTTCCTTCTTTATTGTCTACTTCTGAGGTCGTTAATACTGCTATTTCTAAATTTTCTACAACATCTTCACCAACAAAATCTTGATTAGAAAAAGTTACCTCCATAGCATTTTTTATTCTATTTCCAATTACCTTAAATAATTCTATAAAACCCATATTATCTAAGCTTTGCTTAGTTTTTTCACCTCTCTTTTATTTAATAAAAAACAATTCTATTTCTATTATAACAGAAAAAAGTCCTAAAATCAAGGACTTTTTCAAAAATAATTTACATAATATTTTGACATTAACTCATATAATCTTTTAATCTCTTGCTTCTACTTGGATGTTTTAATTTCCTTAATGCTTTTGCTTCAATTTGTCTTATTCTTTCACGAGTTACTTGAAACTCTTTTCCAACTTCTTCAAGTGTTCTAGCCTTACCATCTTCAAGTCCAAATCTTAATTTTAAAACTTTAGCTTCTCTTGGTGTCAATGTGCTCATAACTTCTTCTAGTTGTTCTTTTAATAAAGTATATGCTGCTGAATCATGTGGAGCTGGTGATTCATCATCTGGTATAAAGTCTCCTAAATGACTATCATCTTCTTCTCCAATTGGTGTTTCTAATGAAACTGGATCTTGTGCAATTTTTTGTATTTCCATAACTTTTTCTACTGGTATTTCCATTTCTTCTGCTATTTCTTCTGGTGTTGGCTCTCTACCCAATATTTGAAGTAAGTGTCTTGATGTACGAATTAATTTATTTATAGTTTCAACCATATGCACTGGTATTCTTATAGTTCTAGCTTGATCTGCAATTGCTCTTGTTATAGCTTGTCTTATCCACCATGTTGCATAAGTACTAAATTTAAATCCTTTTTGATAATCAAATTTTTCTACTGCTTTTATTAATCCCATATTTCCTTCTTGAATTAAATCTAAAAATAGCATTCCTCTTCCAACATATTTTTTAGCTATACTAACAACTAATCTTAAATTTGACTCAGCCAATTTTTGTTTAGCTTCTTCATCATTTTCTAAAACTCTTTTTGCAAGTGATAATTCTTCTTCAAAAGTAAGAAGTGGTATTCTTCCTATTTCTCTTAAATACATTCTTACAGGATCATCTACACTTACACCTTCAATTGCACTGTTTACATCTATTTCTTCTAGTTTTAAATCTTCTACTTCTTTTAAATCTTCTATATCTGGTTCAATTAAATCTTCATCATCTTTTAAAATATTTACACCAATTTCTTCAAATGCCTCAAATACTTTATCTATTTCTTCTGGATTTGCCTCACCTAATTCAACTGCTAATTCACCATATGTTATTTTTCCTTTTTCTTTTGCACTATCTACTATTTTTTGTATTTTTTCTTGTTCATTATCAGAATCAGCTTTAACTACCTTTTCTTTTTTCTTACTTTTAGATGCTTTCTTTTCTGTTTCTTCTACTTTTGCTTTCTTTTCCGCTTTTTCTGGTTTATCAGCTTTTTCATTTTTTACTTCTTTTTCTGTTTCTACTTTTTTAGTTTTTTTCTTTTTTTCCTCTTTAATCACAACATCTTCTTTTTTAGCTTTTTTCTTTGTTGTAGGTTTTTCTTCTATTACATCTTTTTCTGTTTTTTTCATTTTATAAAACTACCTCCTACTTCCTTTTAGCTAATTCTAGCATAAGCTCATTTAATTCATTTTCTAATTTAGCTACCTCATCTTCAGTTAGAGAAGAACTATTTTCTAAAGCTCTTATTATTTCAAATTTTCTATTTGTTAGTCTTTCCTTATTATAAGTATTAACTACATCTTCTATGCATTTATTAATAGAATTTATTTCATAGTCTGTAACTAGTATTTCACTAACATGTGACTGAATATCTTGATCTTCAATATTTGCTATAATTTGCAAAATCTTTTCACTTTCTTCTGCTGGAGATTCTAAAATTTTCTCAAATATAATTTTATTAGCCTCTAACTTAAAATCTTCTAATGAAATATTTGTTACTATTGGTTCATATGCTTCTCTAAAATGATTGATAAGTAAATATATAATCATATTTTCTCGTTTTATAATTGCTGGACTTACTTTAACTTTTTCTTCACTTTTTACTCTTTGCTTAACTAACGTTTTCTCTGAAACTTGTTCATTATAAGAAGCTTTATTAACTTCTGCATATATTGCTTCTTTAGATATATTATATTGTTCAGCAACTTTGTCTATATATATTTCCTTTTCGATTTTATTTTCTACATTTGAAAGAATTTTTGTTATTTCTTTTAAAAATCTAATTTTGTCACTAGAATTCTCAAGATTATATTTGTTTTTTAACATTTTAATCTTAAACTCTACTAATGATATGGCATTTTCGACTAACAATTTAAATCTTCCACTACCATATTTTATAACATATTCATCTGGATCTTTTGCACCTTCCATTTGCAAAACTCTAGCATCACATCCTTGATTTTCTAAAATTGATAATCCTCTTAATATTGCTTCTTGTCCTGCACCATCAGAATCATAACTTAATATTACTTGCTCACTGTATTTTCTTAATAATCTTCCCTGCTCTTCTGTTAGGGCTGTTCCTAGTGAAGCAACAACATTGTCAAACCCTCTTTGATACAAAGATATAGCATCCATATAACCTTCAACTAATATTATTTTTTTAGATTCAGATTGTTTTGCTAAGTTTAACGCAAATAAATGCTTCTTCTTCGAATATACTAGATTTTCATTAGAATTTATGTACTTTGCCATTTTCTCATTGTTTTCTAATTTTCTACCACCAAAAGCTATAACTCGTCCACTAACATCCATTATTGGAAACATTAATCTTTTTCTATATCTGTCTATAAAGTCTCCTTTTTCCGTTTTATTTACTAATCCTGTTGCTAATATTTCCTCATCTTTAAAACTTTTAGATTTTAAAAATTTGTACAATTCATTATATTCGCCTGAATATCCTATTTTAAAAGCTTTTAATGTATTATTGTCTAATTTTCTTTGTTTTACATAGTCTTGAGCTATTTTAGCAAAAGGTTTATATAACCTCTCGTGGTAAAAGATTGTTGTTTCTGCATTTATTTTATACATTCTATCTTTTAAATATTGATTTTTATTAAATTCTGCATTTTGGGTTACTGGCAAAGAAATTTTTGCTCTTTCAGCTAGAAATTCTAAAGATTCTTTAAATGATATTCTTTCAATTTCACTAATAAAAGTAAAAACATCCCCACCTTTATGACATCCAAAACAATGAAAATACTGTCTGTCCGCAGAAACAGAAAAAGAAGGTGATTTTTCTTTATGAAATGGACATAAACCAAAAAAATTCCTACCACTTCTTTTTAATGTTACATATTGAGATATGACATCCACTATATCATTAGCTGTTCTTATTTCTTCTTTTAATTCATCAGTGTATTGAATCATTTTTTAACCTTTCTTTTATAATATTCGACATAGATTATCTAAATCCTTCATTTTTTATGTAAAGTGTACAAAAAAAGACTATATACTAAATATATAATCTTTTTTATCTATACCTTACTAATTTGCTGCAATAAATTTCTTAACTATATTGTCTGGTTTATCAGAATCTAGTTCAACTGCTTGAGTTAATTCTTCTGATGTACCTATTCCATGAAGTTCATATGATGTATTTATTTTATTCTCAACTAGTTCTTCCATTGTTTCTTTTTCTGAACTTTCTGCAAGAACTAATTCACTAATTAAAATTTGTTTTGCATTTAGTAGCATTTTCTTTTCTGTTGTTGATAATCCTTTTTCCTTTTGTTTAAAACTTAAGTTTCTTACTATATCAGCTACTTCAAAAATATCTCCTGATTTCATTTTTTCTACATTATCTCTATATCTTTTGTTCCATTTAATAGACATTTCAGTGCTGTCTTGCTCTAAAACATTTATTACTTTTCCGGCTGTTTCTTTGTCAATTATATTTCGTACTCCTATTTCTTCAGCTTTTGCAGTAGGTACCATAACTTTAACTTCTCCTGGCATCTTTATTATGTAATAAGATTGCTTCTCATCTAGAATAGCTCTTTCTTCAATCTTTTCAATTATTCCTGCTCCATGCATTGGATATACTATTTTATCACCTACATTAAACATTTAATTCGTCACTCCTTCCAAGTAATATCTTTAAATTACTACATTACAATTATACTACAAAAATTGCCAAAAGTCAAAAGATTATAACGAATTTTTAAAAAAGTTTTTTCATTTTTATTACATGTTTTACAAAGACTTGTCAAGTACCTAATTTAGAAATTTAATATATTTTTTATTTACTTGTTGAACCAAATCCACCTTTCCTTGTTCCATCTGCTAAGTCATCATCTACTACTAAATATTTTTGGAATATTGCCTGTCCTATTGCATCACCTTTTTTTATTTCTATATCTTCATCTTTTACATTAAAAAATGAAAACATAAAATGTCCATCATTATCTTCATTTCCATAATAGTCTTTGTCTATTACTCCTACACTGTTTGCCATAACTAATCCTCTTTTTCCAGGATTAGAACTTCTATTAAATAATAATAATACTTCATCTTCTTCCATATATGCTTTTAAACCAGTACTAACAAGTGTTGGGTTCATTCCTTTTTTAAAACTTGGTATTATAACATCTTCTGCTGCTTCAATATCATATCCTGCTGAATATTTTGTTTTA
>CATJZH010000085.1 GCA_949746285.1 uncultured Clostridia bacterium | reverse complement strand
TATATTAAAAAATATATTGTATAATAAAAAATTAGGAATGATAAGTAATGAAAATAGGAATCGATATATTGATAGAAGATAGCTATGAGACTTGTAAAGAATTAATTAAGAATGAAATCCAAGAAATTTTAATAACAACTATAATGAATTCAAATATCGAAGATAATGAAATAATAAGAGTAAATAAATGAGATGAAATATATGAACAAATACAAAAAATAAGAAAGGAAATCTTGATATAAAATTTATGAAGGATTTATTTATTATAGCTCAAATATTAAGTTTTATTGCAATGGTTATAAATATGATAGCTGTTCAATTAAAAACTAAAAAACAGATTCTATTAACAATAGTAGCTTCAAACTTATTATTTATAATAAGTTATATACTATTAAAAGCATATGTTGGAGCTATAACATGTGGAATTGTTGCAATAGAAATTATAATAAATACAGTATTAGAAGATAAAGGAAAGAAAACACCTAATTTATTAATAATTATATATTTAATAATTTCAATTCTAATTGGAATAACTACATTTAGAGGATCAATAGATTTGTTGCCAATAATAGCCTCAATATCATTTGTACTTACTCTTATACAATCAAAAGAAAAATATGTAAGACTACTAATATTAGTAAATTTGATTTCTTGGATTATTTATGATTGTTTTGTAGGTGCATATTTAGCAGGAATTTCAGATTTTTTTGTGATATCATCAACAGTTACAGCTATATATAGGTATGATGTTAAAAAACTTAAAGAATAATAGTATAGTAAAACCTTTCAGAGATAAAATGAGAGGTTTTTTAGAATTGATTTTTAGGTGGAAATAATTTATTTCTATAAAATCCATCAGCTAAGTATACAGCACCTAATGGATTATGAGCCAAGACTCTATCTTTAACAGCAAGTACAGTAACTGGTGCTTCAGAATATTTTATAAATAAAGAATCGTGACCAACACAAAGACCAACAACAACATTAAAATCTGTTTTAGCTTTATTTAAAAATTTTGCCTGAGTAATAGGATTACACATAGGTTTAGTATCTGAAAGATTAACAGTATCTTTAGAGATTCCTCCAACTTTACATATGATAGATTCTGTTTCAAAATCATTATATGTAAAAATTTTATCAATAATTTTGGCTTCATTAGCTAAAGCACTACAAAATGCTAATCCAATTTTTTTATATCCACATTGTTTAGCAAAATCTATTGTTTCCTCAATTCGTGTTCTACCATATTCGGTAGATAATTTAGTAGATATTTTGGCAATAGTATAATTTTTTTCTGTTTTATAAATTTCTTTTATCTTTTCTATATCTCCATCTAAACTAGGACAATTTTGTGGAGCATTTTTAAGATTATTTTTACAAGCATGTATATTGCACATAGCGCAATTCATTATATTTTCCTCCCATATATATATTATATGAATTATATAATATACGTGTATATATTTCAATATAAATACTAGATTAAAAATAAAT
>CATJZH010000084.1 GCA_949746285.1 uncultured Clostridia bacterium | reverse complement strand
ATTTTTTTGAAACCAAAACCTATTTTAATTTGTATTTATAGTAAATAGGAGGTAAAAAATGCAGAGAGAATATATAGAAAAAGTAATATCCAAGTACTCAGATATGGTTTATAGAATAGCGCTAACCAGATGTAGTACAATCGAAAATGCAGAAGATGTTTTTCAAGAAGTTTTCATGAAATTTAGCGAAAAAAAACCTAAATTTGAAAATAGTGAACATGAAAAAGCATGGTTTATTAGAGTTACAATAAACTTAAGTAAAAATGTAAGAAATAGCAATTGGAATAAAAAAGTAGTATCATTAGATGAAAATATGGTATTTAATAACAAAGAAGAAAATGATATTTTTTCTCTTGTATCTGAACTTCCTAAAAATTACAAAACAGTAATATATTTGTCTTATTATGAAGGTTATAAAGTAAATGAAATAGCTAAAATTCTAAAAATGAATGAAAACACAGTAAAAACATGGTTATTTAGAGCTAGAGAAATGTTAAAAGACAAATTGGAAGGAGGTTTTGAAAATGAATAAAGATAATTATAAAAAAGCACTAGATCAAATTCATGCTAGTGAAGAATTAAAAAATAAAACTATTGAAAAAATAGAAAATAAAAAAACAAACCCAAACTATAACTATTTAAAATATTTATCAGCAGTAGCAGTAATTGTTATTGTTTGTTCTGTAATATTTGTAAAACAAAAACCAAACGATATTAAAAATGTAGCAATTGATGAGCAAATTACTGTTGAAGTGAAAAAAAATGATTTACCTAGATTTAAAAATATAGAAGAACTAAAAAAAATTTTAGATGAAAATCAAAAGAAATCAAGAGGTATGACTAAGAAAGAAATGACTTTAATGGACTCATTCGAAACAAACTCTATGCAAGGTGTAAATCAAGAAGATGTTAAATCAGTAGAGGATATGGATTATTCAAAAACTAATATACAAGTTCAAAATGTAGATGAGGCAGATATTGTAAAAACAGATGGGACATATATTTATTATGTAGTAAGTGGAAAAGTATATATAATAGAATCTAAAAATTTAGAGATAAAATCAGTAATTGCTTATAATAGTAACAACGATTATTCCCCAAATGAAATTTATATAAACAATAATAAATTAATTGTACTTGGAAATTATTATGAATATGAAACAAACAAAAATAGAGCTGATGAAGAAGAAAAGGTTAGAGATTATGTAAGTGTAAGAAGCAATTCATTTGCAAAAGCTATTGTATATGATATTTCAAACAAGGAGAATCCAATTGTAGAGAGGGAAGTATCTTTAGATGGAAATTATATAAACTCAAGAATGATAGGAGAAAACATTTATTTTATAAGTGTAAAACCATCTAGATATTATACAAATATAAAAGATGACGATATTTTACCATTGGTACAAGATACAGCTCGTACAGAAAAATTAAAGAAAATAGAATGTACAGATATTGCATATTTTAAAGACACAAATAATTATAATTTTATGCTTGTTGGTGGTTTTAATATTACAAATGATGAAGAAGTAAATGTAGAAACTTTTTTTGGTGCAAGTGATGAAATATATGCAAGTGAGAATAACTTATATATAACTCAAATAAATTATGGAGAACATTATTCTCACAATGGTTGTAAAACTACTATTTATAAATTTAATTTATCTAATTCACATATAAATTTGCAATGCAAAGGTGAAGTAAATGGATATTTAAATAATCAATTTTCAATGGATGAATATAATGGAAATTTAAGAATTGCTACAACAGTATATAAAGAAAACACTTTAGAAGAAGCTAATACATCAAATGAACTTATTGTATTAGATAAAGATTTAAAAGAAATTGGAAAAATTGAAAATTTAGCAGTAGGAGAAAAAATATATTCTGTAAGATTTATAGGTAAAATAGGATATATAGTTACTTTTAAACAGATAGACCCATTATTTGTAATCGATTTAGAAAATCCTGAAAAACCTGAAATAAAAGGAGAGCTAAAAATACCAGGTTATAGTTCATATCTGCATCCATATGATGAAACACATATAATTGGAATAGGATATAATACAAAGTCAAATGGACATGGAGGGATAACAAATGATAATATGAAGTTATCAATGTTTGATGTATCTGATTTAGAAAGACCAAAAGAAATTTTCAATATAGATGTAGGGGAAGGATACACTTATTCTGATATATCTTATAATCATAAAGTATTATTTTATAATAAAAATAAAGATTTAATTGGTTTTCCTTTGACATATAGAGAATTAAAAGCAAAAGATGATAGAAATGGTTTTATAATGTTAAAAATAAATTTAGAAGAAAATAAATTTGAAAAATATGGAGAAATTTTACAAAAAATCGATTACAGAACAAATATAGATAGAGTAATATATATACAAGATACATTATATACATTATCAGAAACAGAAATTATTTCATACAACTTAAATACTGTAGAAAAAATTAAAACATTGAAATTAGAAGAGGAATAAAAATGATAGATATAATTCATGCAAAAAGCGAATTTAAAAAATATGTTTCAAATTATGATATAGAAAACCCAAAAATTGTGGCAAAAATATCTCATATTGAAAGAGTTGCGTCATATGCTAAAAAAATAGCTGAAAGCCTTAAATTACCTGAAGAAGAAGTAAAATTAGCAGAGTTAATTGGAATTTTTCATGATTTAGGTAGATTCGAACAAGTTCGAATTGCTAATACTTTTAATGACAAAGAAAGTGGTATTAATCACGGAGAGTTTAGTGTAAAAGTGCTTTTTGAGGAAAATTTAATTAAAAATTTTATTGAAGATGATAAATATGATTATATAATTAAGACAGCAGTTTTAAACCATAATAAAGGAAAAATAGATGAAGGCTTATCAGAAAAAGAAATGTTATTTTCAAAAATAATTAGAGATGCAGATAAATTAGATATTATAAATAATATCCTACTTATAGAAGACTTTAAAATAGTATTTTGGTTTGATAACTTCGATATATCAGAAATAAGTGAATACGCGATGAAAACAATGGAAAATAGAACTCTTTTAAACTATGAGTACGTAAAAAATAATGCAGACCAAATAGTAGTTTTTTATGCATATATATTTGATTTATACTTTGATATTTCATTAAAAATTGTAGCTAAAGAAAAGAGCTTAGAAAAATATACAGAAATTATAAAAAAGAAATTTACAAGTTTACAAGTTCATAAACAGTCTGATAGAATATTGGAAATTTGTTATAAATATTTTAAAGATAAAAAAGTAATATAATTAAGTCATTAAAAGCCCCAGAAAGTTTATCACTTCTGGGGCTTTTAATAGTAATTAGACAAGAAACTTCTCAGCTGCTGCCGTTCCATTCGCAATTATAAGATCTGTAGCTTCAAGTATATCCTTCCTAACAGAAACACAAAAAAATCTTACACCGCCATATTTTACCATAGCATCTGTTGCCCAAATTAGGGGAGAAGCTGAATGCACAACTCCTTTAGCATATGCTTTGGAAAGCGGTATTGAAATTTTGTTTTTTTTGTTTTTGGGAAGTTTTACCCAATAAGAAGCAGGTCTTTGCGGTTGCATAATATCTGGACCAAAGAAGACGTTTTCTTCTGTTACGGATTCACCAAATTTGCTTAGATTCCAGTGAGGAATATAACCAACACCTTTTGTTGAAATCCTGTCCTCTGGAGCATGTCTGCCAGCCCGAAAGATTCCTTCATTTAACTTGATCAGAGTTTCTTCCAGTGAAGGAGTAGCAAAAAAGTTTATACGTCCTTCTTCTAACATATCCTGATAATGAGACACAATATCAAAAAAATTTATTGCATACTGTATCACATCTACAGATTTGTTAACTGGTGGTACTGGACCAAGCTCTTCTAACTCAGATTTCATTTGTGGAAGCAGATTCTCCACGATATTAATCCATTGTTGAGCAGCTCTTTTTTGTTGAAGCTTTTTAAGGAAATCAGTTAACTTCGCTCGAGCTTCATCCCGCTTAATTTCGTCATTAAGTTTTTTTATAAACTTAGGAAAGCGGTCGTTTCTTCTGGTTGTTTGTTTGCATTTGTTATGATACCCCATTGTAAAATCCTCCTTTAAAAAATCGGTATCATGTGGAGAAGTCTCCACAAATTATAGTTACTATAGTTTGCATAAATAGTATTATAACACACTTTACATAACTCTGCAAATATATTTTTATAACTATAAAATGTAAATTATAACTATAAATATGACAATTTTCTTAATTTTTTATTAAATAATACATTATTTAGTATTTATATGTTATAATAATAAAAGTAAAAAAATATAATAAAACAAAAACACTAAAGGAGAAAAAATGAAAAAGATATACATAGTATTAACGCACACAGGAACTTTACTATCTAGATTAATAAGATCATATACAAAAGATGAATTTTCACATGTATCAATTTCATTAGATAGTCAATTAAATGAAATGTATAGTTTTGGGAGATTAAATCCATATAACCCTTTTTGGGGTGGTTTTGTTCACGAAGGTATAGAATTTGGAACATTTAAAAGATTTAAACTTACACGAACTAAAATATATTCTTTAGAAATAGAAGATGATAAATATCAAAAAATTGTAGGACTAATAAATTATATAAAAAATACTAAACAATTGCACAAATTTAATGTAATAGGACTTTTTGCAGTAGGATTTCATAAAAGGATAGAGTTTAAAGATTCATTTTATTGTGCAGAGTTTGTAAAATATGTTATAGAAACAGCAGGTGTAAAAACAAATTTACCAGATATGATAAAGCCAGAGCATTTTAAAAAATTAGAAAATATAAAATTACTATATGAAGGAAAATTAAAAGATTATAACATAGAAAAAGTAAATCTACTAGAAAAGTTAGTAAAACCACATATGAAAGAAGTATGTTAAATTTGACCCATTAGGGTCTTTTATTATATAAATGTTAATATCAGTTGACAAATTTTAAGGTATAATTGGTGGAATGCAACCAAGATGAAATATATAATCTTATCTAGAAAGGAAAGGTGTTTTAAGATGAATATAGGAGAAAAGATATTTGAATTAAGAAAATCAAGAAATTTATCACAAGAAGAAGTTGCAGAAAAATTAAATGTTACTAGACAAACTGTTTCAAAATGGGAAACTAATCAAAGCACTCCTGATTTTGATAAAATAGTACCATTATGCGAATTATTTGAAATAAGTACAGATGAATTATTGAAAGGAGAAAAGAAAGAAGAGAATAATAAAATTCAAGAAAATAACTTAAATGAAACAACAATATCAAAAGAGGATATAAAAAGAAAAACTGGCGAAGTAATAAGTACGTCTGTATTTACTTATATAGTTGCAGTAGCTTTATTTATTACTGCTATTGAAATGCTAAATATAAATGAAATAATAATAGTATCAATATTTTTATGTGTTATAGCAATACCAACAGCACGAATAGTTAAACATTTTATTTCTATACCCAAATTTGAGGAAACAAAAAAAGAGAAAAAAGAAAAAACAATTATAAAAGAAATAAATTCAATAATTGGAGTAGCTTCTACAATTGTATATTTTATTGTAAGTTTTACAACAATGGGATGGCATATAACATGGATAATTTTTGTTGTAGGAGGTTTAATGTGTGAAATCGTTAAATTAATATTTTTATTAAAGGGGGAAGATGCTAGTGAAGAATAAAGGGATAATAATGAGCTTAATAATTATTTTAGTAATTTTAATTATATTTTTAATAGCATTTTTATATATGAATTTAACAGGAAGAGCGGAAAATATATTTTTTATGGGAGAAGTAAAAAAATATGAAAATATAATATTTGATAAAGTATATGATGAAAAAATTGAAAAATTAGAAATAATATCATCAGCTGGAGATATTAATTTTAAAGAAAGTTTAGATGGTAAATTTAAAGTTGTTGTTTATGGAAGAAATGCTCAAGATTTAAAAGTTGAATTTGAAAATAGTATTTTAAGAATTGATTATTCTGAAAAAAATAAAATTATATCTTTTGGTGTAAATAAAAAAGATATACTAATTTATATACCCAAAGAATATGAAAATTATATAGATATTAGAGCAGATTATGGAGATATAGATATAGCAGATTTAGAAAATGCAGATATAAGCATTAAAGAATCATGTGGGAATGTAAAATTAGGAAAAATTAAAAATGCTAGAATAGAAAATTCTTATGGAGATATAAAAATAGAAGAAGTATTAAATAAATGTGATATAAAAAATGATTGTGGAGATATAAAAATACAAAATCTTTATATACAAGAATTTTCAAATATAAACTCATCTTTTGGAGACATAAAAATTGGAAATACAAATGAAATTTATGTTGATGCTAAAACAGATTTAGGAGATTTAAAAATAAATACAAATAATAGATATTCTGAAACAATTTTGAAAATAAAAAACAGTTGTGGTGATATAAAAATAGAAAATTAAAATACTACTAGTTTTTTTTATTTCTATAATGTATAATAATCTAGTATAAAATTTATAGGAGGTCGGTATGGCAACATTTGAGGATTTTATGAAACTAGATATTAGAGTTGGAAGCATTATAAATGCTAAAGTATTTGAAAAAGCAAGGAAACCAGCATATATATTAGAAATTGATTTTGGAGAAGAAATAGGAATAAAAAAATCTTCTGCTCAAATAACAAATTTATATTCTACAGAAGAGCTAAAAGGAAGGCAAATACTGGGTGTAGTAAACTTCCCGCCTAGACAAATAGCTACTTTTATGTCAGAAGTATTAGTACTAGGAACATATAGTAAAGATGGAGTAGTTTTAATAAAGCCAGATAAAAGTGTAGAAAATGGAGATAAATTAGGCTAAAAAGGTTGACTATACATATTGTGTGTGTTAAAATAAAAATATCTACGGTATTAGTAAAAAATGCTAAAAGTAGATAGAATTGTAAGTTAAGAAAGGAAGGAATTATGAAATCAAAAAAAATAGTTACACTTTTAATAATTACACTTTTTCTATTACAAGTTATTAGCCTTATGTTAGGAAGTGCAGTATATGCAGTAGAAAATAAAGAAGATTTTTATAATAACAAATTCGGTTTTAACGAAAAAATACTACATAATGTGTATATTAAAAATTTAAAAACTACAAGAGCAGTAGCTCCAACATTTACTACATCATTAACAACGAGTAATAATGAACAATTATATAAAGGAGATGAATTTGAAGTAAATGTAAAAATTAGTGATTTAATTGACATTGATAGGGGTATAATAGTAGTATATGGAAAATTAGATTATGATGAAGATATAGTAGAACTAATGGAATTAGTTCCACAAAAAAAGTGGCAAATAATGTATAATGAAAATAACAAGACTTTTGTTATGGATAATGAAGAATTTATAAATAATGAAAACATTGATGAGAACGATTTCATATTAAAAATGAAATTTAAAGCTAAAGAAACAATAACAGAAGATGTAGATACAACAATAAGAATTACTGATATAAAAGGAAGTAATGGAAAAAAAGATATTCCATCAGAAGATGCAATATTAAATATAAATATAAAATTAGAAGAAGAGCCAATATTTACTTCTGAAAAATATAATATAGAAGAAAATCATATTACAAGAATAGCACCTGGAACTACTTTTAAAAAATTTAAATCTAATGTAGAAACAAATCAAGAATTAGTATTAAAAGATAGATCAGGAAATTTGTTAGATTCTGATGACTATTGTTTGGCAACTAATATGACTCTTACAGTAGGAGAAAGAAAAACATATACAATAGTAGTAATAGGTGATATTGCTGATATTGATGGGAATGGTATGGTTACAATAACAGATTTAGCACAATTAAAATTACATTATATAGGATTAGAATTATTGCCAGAAGTTTCAGTAAAAGCAGCTGATATAAATGGAGATAATCAAATAACCATAACAGATTTAGCACAACTTAAATTAGTAATAATAGGATTAATGGAAATAGAATAATAATTAATGAACAAATGAAAATAAAGAGAAAAGAGGAAAAAGAATAATGAAAAAAATAGTATGTTTAAGTTTAATTTTATTAATAACAGTATGTTTAACAAGTAGTGTGTTTGCAGCTTCATGTAAAATAGATTTAAAACCTTCAAAATCAGAAATTTCAAAAGGAGAAGAATTCACAGTAGATGTTATAGTAAAAGATATAGATGCAGAAAGAGGTATAATAGCATTAACGGCAACAATGGAGTATGATAAAAACGCTTTAGAATATAAAGGAATGGAAGCTCAAGGAAAATGGACTAAACCATCATATAATGATGAAAATGGAAAATTAGTATTAGATAGAAATGATGGGTATGCTACAACAGAAGAAACAATGTTTAAAGTTACATTTAAAGCCAAAGAAGACATAAGCGTAAATGATACAAAAATAGCTATAAAAGAAATTTCAAGTTCAAATGGAATAACTGATATTTTTTCAGCAGAAACAACAACTACTATAAAAATAAAAAACCCAGGTCCTGTAAATCCAGGAGAAGGTGATAAACCAAATACAAATACTACTCCAGGTGGAAATACTACAGGAAATACTTCAAACAATAACAATAAAGGAAATACAACAACAAATAATAATAATAGAAATAATGTAGGCACAGATACTAATAAAGGTACAACTACAAACGATAATAAAACTATAAAAGCAAATACATCTGATAATTTAAAAAATGGAGTATTACCAAATGCAGGAACTACATCAATAGTATTAGGAGTAATTTTATTAGTTATTGCAGTAGCATTAATAATATATACAAGAATTAGAATGATAGATAAAGGAACAAATGGAGGACGTTGGTAATAAGCTAAACTTAACCTATTTCTTATTTATAAAAATATTAAAAGAGTAAAATTTTATTAGAATTTTACTCTTTTTTGTATAAATAATAACTTTGTACATATATTTTATAAAAAAGAAATAGGAGAGAGAAAATATGGTTATATCAATTCTTTTTATAATTATAGGTTTTATTTTTCTTGTTAAAGGAGCTGATTTTCTAGTAGAAGGATCTAGTTACTTGGCTAAAAAAATACATATTCCAGAAATAGTTATTGGTCTTACAATAATATCAATAGGAACTTCAATGCCAGAATTATTTGTTAGTATAACTTCTGCATTAGAAGGATATCCAGATATGTCTATTGGAAATGTTGTAGGTAGTAATATTGTTAATTTGCTTTTTATTTTAGGGGCATCAGCGGTTCTCTCTAAAATAGATATAAGTAGG
The DNA here is from genome assembly GCA_949746285.1 of uncultured Clostridia bacterium. Classification (GTDB taxonomy): domain Bacteria; phylum Bacillota; class Clostridia; order TANB77; family CAG-508; genus Scatovivens. Next base: position 297 of record CATJZH010000084.1, on the reverse strand, counting down.
CAGACAAAATTAATAGAAATTCCAATTTGTTTAGTTGTAACTGCAGTTTTTATTTTAATATGTAATTTTGGAGAAAACATAACAAGAACTGAAGGATTATTTTTAATTTTATTATTTATTTTATTTATTGGATATACAATAATTATAACAATAAAAAGCAAACAAAATATTAATGAAGATAATGTTTTAGAAGATACTACCACTATTTTTAAAGATATATGTTATATTGTTATAGGAGTTATTGCATTAAAAGTTGGAGGAGATATTGTTGTAACAAATGCTGTTAATGTTGCAAAT
>CATJZH010000083.1 GCA_949746285.1 uncultured Clostridia bacterium | reverse complement strand
GATTATATATGAGAATATAAATACTAAAGAAATACAGTAATATAAGTGAATAATAACAGGATTAAAACAGTTGAATACCAGATATATGTAAGAGTATAGGTGTTTGGCTGTTATATATATATGTCCTACTCCTTTTTGCACAAAACTTTGATTTTGTGCAATGTTGCATATCAATTTATATACACCTCTATAACTATTTCTTTACCTCTCTCTATTAATTTTAATGAGTAAATTTAGTTTGTAAAATGAAAAAATCCCAGTCAGTCTGACCAGGATTTTTTCTATAGGGTGAAATTATCTGTTATAATCTTCAAAAATTTTCTTTATTTCAGCTTCTGTTAAAACTTCTTTTTCAAGCAAGATTTCTGTAAAATAATTCAATAAATCGATATTTGTATGAATTATTATTCTTGCTTGACTTTCTGCATCTTTAAGTATATTTGATGTTCTCTCTCCCATCTTGTTAAAAATTTCTTCTCCTAATATGCTTCTTTCTGTATATTCGGTATCAGCAACTGAAATAGGACCAATATCTTTGTCCATTCCATAAATGCTTACCATCTCACCTGCAATGCGAGTGGCTACCTTTAAATCATTAGAAGCACCAGTCGATATTTCACCAAGAAGATATTCTTCGGCTACTCTACCGCCAAGGAGAACCATAATTCTTTCAAAAAGTTCTGTCTTGGTTCGATACATTTGATCCTCTTTTGCATTATTCATCGTATATCCACCTGCTCCCTTGGTAGTTGGGATTATAGATATTTCTTTTATATCTGTTTGAGTTTTGCAAAAGAGTGAAGTAATTACGTGGCCCAATTCATGGACAGAAGTTAATCTCTTTTCTTTATCCGTTATAATTTTATTATGTTTTTGGAGACCAACACTTATTTTTCTAAATGCTGCATCTATACTATTGTTATTTATAACAGACATATTATTTCTTGCAGAAATTAAGGCCGCTTCATTTAAGAAATTAGCCAGTTCTGCTCCTGAACATCCAGCAGTATTATAAGCTAATTTTTTGAAATCTACATCATCCATAAACGGTTTATCTTTTGCATGGATTTGCAAAATTTGTAGCCTTGCAGCAATGTCGGGTAATCTGATTTCGATTTTTCTATCAAATCTACCAGGACGTGTTAATGCCGGGTCTAAAGAATCTGGACGATTAGTTGCAGCTAAAAGAATAACATCTGTTCTGTCTTTGAAACCGTCTAATTCAAAAAGAAGCTGCTCTAGAGTTTGATCATGTTCAGAACTCCCTCCATTATTCGAACTACTTCTCTTGCTGCCAATTGCATCAATTTCATCAATAAAAATAATGCAAGGAGCATTTTTTCTTGCTTCTTTAAAAAGATCTCTTACTCGTGAAGCTCCTAGCCCTACAAACATTTCTACAAAATGAGAGCCAGCCACAGAAATAAATGAAACCCCTGCTTCTCCTGCCACAGCTTTTGCAAGCAAAGTTTTACCAGTTCCTGGAGGACCTGATAATAAAGCTCCTTTTGGAATTTTAGCACCAAGCCGAAGATATTTTTCAGGGTATTTCATAAAATCGACTATTTCTGTAAGCTCTTCTTTCTCTTCATCAAGTCCAGCAACATCTGAAAATTTAACATTGCTTTCTTTGACTATTTCTATATGACTAGAGTTCATTCCACCCATATTTAGAAATGCAGGCATTCCACTACTATCTTTCTTTAAGATTTTTTTAGCAGAAAAAAATAAAGATGCAAGTAATAATAGGGGAAGTAACATAAAGATTAAATTGAATAATATACTTAAAGTATCTAAAGTACTTATATCATGTACTTCAGAAATTTCAATTTTACCTCCGTTTAATATCTCATTTTGGACATACTCCAAAAAGATTTCAATATTGGGAATTTTGGCAGAATATGATTTATCATCTTTTTCTCTATCAAAGGCAATAGCAATACCCTTTCCGTCTGAGATATCTTTTAATTCAATTTTTTTAACGGAATTTTCGGCTACTAGTTCCAACATCTGTGAATAGGATATATCAGTTACCTCGTCTTTTTTTTGTTCGCCAGGCATAATAACTCGAGTAAATATTAGATAAACTAATACTCCAAATATCAAACCTTTTAATACAGAATGTTTTTTCATTTTGCATACTCCTCCTGTTTTTTTGAAATAATTGTTAACAAGTTACTCTTAGCACATAACTTTTCACCCTATAAATTTTCAATGTGCAATATCTTTACAATTATACCATAATATTATGTAAATTACAAATAAATTTTTATACTTTTAATGACAAAAGTCTCAGCTAACCGAGACTTTCATAATAAGAATTATATAGTTTTGCATAATATCCATTACTTTTTAAAAGTTCATTATGACTCCCCTCTTCTACTATTTCTCCATTATCTAGTACTATTATTTTATCTACATTAACAATTGTTGAAAGCCTATGGGCAATAAAAATAGCAGTTTTTTGAGCAGATAGTATATTTATTGATTTTTGAATTAGGTTTTCTGTATATGTATCTATATTAGCTGTCGCTTCATCTAAAATGAATATGTCTGGATTATGTGCAAAAATTCTAGCAAAAGCTAATAGTTGCTTTTGACCTGCCGAATAGGATTCGCCACGTTCTTTAGAAACTTCATTTATGCCATTTGACAGACTATTTACAAATTCGTTTGCAGAAGCCAATTCTATTGATTTTAATATATCTTTATTTGATATTTTTTTGTTTAACTTTATATTGTCTTTTATGGTTCTAGAAAAAATAAATGGATCTTGCAAAACTGTTCCTATATGTTGCCTTAAATCTCTTTTATTATATTCTTTTATATTTATACCATCTAATAATATTTCTCCTTTTTGAATATCATAAAATCTATTTACTAAATTAGTTATTGTTGTTTTTCCAGAGCCTGTTTTCCCTACTAAAGCGATGGTTTCACCTGGATTAATAGTAAAACTTATATTTTTTAATATCCAATTGTCTTTAGTATATGCAAACCAAACATTTTTAAATTCTAATTTGCCTTTTACATTAGATAATGATTTTCCTTTTTCAAAGTCTTCTAAATATTCTTTTTTATCTAAGATATCGTATATTTTATTTATAGATACTATAGCTTCTTGTACAATTTCAATATTGTCAATAACTCTATTAATTGGTTCAAATAATGATTTTATATAACTTACAAAAATATATACAGCACCAATTTCTATGGAAATTCCAAACCAGTTATTTATGCTTACAACTATAATTACTGTAATTGCAAGATTTTCAAATAAAGTCATTAATCCTGGAAATAATCCTTCATAAATAGCTGATGGAAGTCTGGCATCAAAGAAATCTTGTGTTAGTTTTTCACATTCATTTTGTTTTTCTTTTTGAATATTAAATATTTTTATTAATTTTGCTCCATAAATGGATTCTGCTAAAAAAGTATTTAATTTAGTTCTAACAGATTTAGTGTTATCATATATTTTATTTAAGGTTTTAGTTAATAATATAGAAGTTATTATTACAAAAGGGATTACTATAAAAGCAAGCAAACTTAATTTTAAGCTAAAATATATCATTACAATAATTATTCCAAGTATTGAAATAATATCTTTTAAAAAAGTTGTTATAACATCTTTAAATAATGAAGATATATCTTCCACATCATTTGTTATTCTAACAAATAATTTTCCAGCTGGTGTTTTATCGTGAAAACTAATATTAGCATTTTGTGTATATTTATATATTTTATTTCTCATTTCATATAAAACTTCTTCCCCCATAATATTAGTTTTCGTTCTAGCAAAAAAGTCTAATGCATTGCCAATTAGAACAATTATTAAATATATTATTCCTATAATATTTATGCTTAAAAAAATTTTTTTATCAATTCCTAAACTTAAGAAATCATCTATTATAATTTTAACTAAATATGGCTTTGAAAGTTCTAGTAAATCTATAAATATAGATAAAATAGATACGAGAATAATAGTTTTTATATGTGACCTAGCTATATCGTAACATCTCCTAAATGTTTTATTTTTCATTTTATCTATCTTCTCCTTTCTTAGTTTAGTATAGAGTCATTTTCCATAGATGATTGTTGATTATAAAATTTACTATATAAGTTTCCATTTTTTAATAGTGTTTGATGAGTTCCTTGTTCTACAATTTGACCTGCATCTAAAACAATTATATTATCTGCATCTTTTACATCAGAAATTCTATTCGATATTATTATACAAGTTTTACCTTTAACTAATTCCTTTATGTTATTTAATAAACTCTTTTCTGTTTTATTATCTAATGCTGAAAAAGTATCATCGAAAATTATAATGTTACTTTTTTTTAGGAAAGCTCTTGAAATTACTACTCTTTGTTTTTGCCCTCCAGATAAATCTATTCCCCTCTCTCCTATTACTGTATATATACCTTCAGACATATTTCTAATTTCTCCTGAAATCATTGATTTTTCAGTACTATCCTTTATTTCTTCATCTCCAAAGTTTTCTTTAAATAAGCTAATATTATCTTTTATTGTTGTTGAAAATAAAAAATTATCTTGAGTTATATAAGATATACTATTTCTTAAACTTGTTAAATCTATATTATTTATATCTTGATTATTTATAAAGATTTTTCCTTTAGGAATAGGATATAATCTAAGAAGTAAATTCATTAAAGTTGTTTTTCCACTTCCTATTGTTCCTATAATTCCTAAAGTTTCTCCTTCTTTTATTTCAATAGAAATATTATCTAATATACAGTCTAAATTTCCAGGATAATTAAATGTTAAATTTTTTATACAAATATTTCCTTTAATTTGGTTTGCTGAATGTCCTGCTGTTATTTTTAAATGTTCTTCTTCTAAAGCAAAAACATTATTTAATCTATTATACGATATTTGTGCTCTTTTAAAATTATATATTATTCTAGGTAACCATGAAATTGGTCCATGAAATAAATCTATATAACCATTAAAAGCAACAAATTCTCCAATTGTAATTATGTTGTTTAAAACTAATTTAGAACCATATATAATTGTAATAGCATAACAAAGGCCAAAACAAACAGATACAGAAATAGATAGCAATGTTGAGTATGTATCTACAGCAATATTACTTTGTTTTAATATTTTGTTTCTCTTAACAAATTTTTTAAATTGATTTTCTTCTCCAGAATACGCTTTTGTAGTTCTAATTGCATCTGTACTTTCTTGTACATATTCTGAAAGATTTGTAAAATATTTTTGAGATTTTATAAAGTTTTTTTCTATATGTTTTTTTAATATAATAGTTACAATTGTAGTTATAATAATAGGAAATAATGTTGCAATTGTAAGTTTTATATTGATGCTTTTCATTGTATATGTAGCTATTATTGTAATAAAAAATATTCTTGTCGCTTGTGCTAAAATTCTATAAAGGAATCCCCTAATTTCAGCTATGTCTCTTACAAAGTAAGACATTAGTTCTCCATTTTTAATATTTTGTATATTTGCTAATTTTATTTTTAAAAAGTGACCAAATAGCTTGTCCTTTAAAGTTTTTTCAAAAAATCTTGTAGTATATGCAACTAAATATCTCCATATTATTCTTACTATCAAACATAGTAGTGTAATTATTAATAGTAATTTTATTTTTTCTGTTATTAATTCTTTATTTTGTGCTATATTTGATAATAAATCAATTATTGTTCCTATAATTTTTGATGGTAATGTTAAAAGATAAATATATATTCCAACTGTAACAAATATTCCGACTGCTATTATTAAACGTTTTTTTAATACTGTTTTTATTACCTCTTTCATTTAATTTCCTTCTTTTTATATATTATTAAAGCATTATAACTTTATTATAACGCTTTAATTGAAAACTATTTTTTTGGTAAAATTTTAACGATTTCTTCTATAAATTCTTTATTATTCTTAGTTTGAGTCATTTTATTTAATAATCTTTCAGTAAAATCAGATGTAGTTAAATTAGAAAAGTTTTTACGGACTAGGTTTATTGTTTCATATTCTTCTTTTGTTAATAAAAGTTCATCTCTTCTAGTTCCTGATTTATTTACATCTATTGCAGGGAATATTCTTTTTTCAGAAAGACTTCTGTCTAAGAATACTTCCATATTTCCTGTTCCTTTAAATTCTTCAAAAATAACTTCATCCATTCTGCTTCCAGTTTCAACAAGGGCTGAACCAAGAACAGTTAAACTTCCAGCATCTTCTGTGTTTCTTGCAGCACCAAAAAAACGTTTAGGTTTATGAAGAGCTGCAGGATCAAAACCACCTGATAATGTTCTTCCTGATGATGGGATTACTAAATTATAAGCCCTCGCTAAACGAGTTATACTATCTAATAATACAACAACATCTTTATTTTGAGTAGTAAGCCTTTTGGCTCTTTCTATAACCATTTCAGCTACTTTTACGTGATGTTCAGGTTGCTCATCAAATGTAGAGTATATAACATCACCTTTTATAGAACGTTTCATTTCTGTGACTTCTTCTGGTCTTTCATCTATTAATAAAACAATTAGATAAACTTCTGGATTATTTTCAGTTATACTATTTGCAATTTTTTTAAGAATAGTTGTTTTACCAGCTTTTGGCGGTGCTACTATCATACCTCTTTGCCCTTTTCCTATTGGTGACATCAAATCCATTAAACGCATTGTGTACTCAGTTGTTGTTGTTTCTAATTTTAATCTTTCTGTCGGATAAATAGGAATTAAATCATCAAAGTTTTTTCTTCGCATTGCCTTTTCAGGATGTTCACCATTTACTTCACCAACATATATTAATGCTGGAAATTTTTCTCCTTCTTTAGGTGTTCTTTTAATTCCTTTTACCATATCACCAGTATCTAATTTAAATCTTCTTATTTGTACTGGTGATACATATACGTCTTTGTTTGTAGATAGATAATTGTTTCCTCTTAAAAAACCATATCCATCTGGTAAAAGTTCTAATATTCCTTCTACATATTCGTCATCTTCACTAGTTAGTTTGTACTCTAAATCATTTTCTACTACTTTTTCTTCTGTTGAATTAGCTGTATCAGCTTTTTTTTCATTGTTGTAATTTTCTAATATTTTTTCTATTAACTCAGATTTTTTTAATTTAGATACATTAGAAATTCCTTTGTCTTTTGCTAGATTTCTTAAATCAATAAGAGATAAGCTATCAAGTTCCATATAATTTGCCCCCTTTTATATATACATTTTTATTAAATTTTATTTTTGGAAATTTATATTTAGAAATAAAATAAAAGTAATTTAATTTTAAAAATTAAACTACTCAAAAGTATTTGATATGAAAAATTACTTATTTATATCGATATAAACAGTTTCATTAGGAAGATACATATCTAGTTTTTCCCTTGCTACTTTTTCTATATATTCTTTAGAGTTTACATTTTCTTGAGTAGCAATTAGTTCTTCTTTTTTTTCTTTTAATTCTTCGATTTGAGTAGTGTAATAAGAGATATCTTTATTGTATGAATTTAATTTTGCTTGTTGGTTTACAAAAGTAAAAATAAAATAAACAACAACTAAAATTAATAATATATTTACTATTTTATTAACTTCAAGAATATTCATCATATGTATCTCCATTACCTATATTTATATTATATACATTCTACAAAAAAACTAAAAATCCTTCTTTAAAGATGTTATTGCAAGAATAATGATCTTTTTTATACAGCAATACGGAATTTTTAATGTTTTTTTACAAATTTCTACAAATGTATAAAGTATTATAACACACAAATTGCTAATTGTCAAAATATATATAATAATTCCGGAAAAAAATCCCTAAAAATAGAAAAAATCTTATTTCACCACCATTTAATTTTAATATACCAAAGATTAGTAATATTCCAGATAATACTATAAAAATTAAATCTTCTATAAAAGTTATTATATCTGGTGTTTTGAATGATTTTCTTAAAACTTTAAAAATATCAAAAATTATACCTATTATAATTCCAATAATAAAAAAGAAAATGAAAACTTGTTCTTGAGAAAAATTGTACATATTTTTACTCTTTCTATTTAAAAATCTTACTTAAAATATTTTTATCTTTTTTGTTTGATACATCTGAATTAGAATATGCTAAACTGCTTATATGACCATCAACAATGAAATCAGATGTGTCTATACTCAATTTGCTTATTTTTAAGTTTTCACCTTTTATTGTAAGTAAACCCAATTCTGTTTCTACAATAATTATTTGATCATCAAAACTAAATACGTCAACTATACCAGTAATATTTAGCCTTTCACGATTTTCTAATACTATATTTTGAAAAGTATTAATATTATTATTTAAGTTTCTTATATCATCCATATATCTCCTCCAAATATCTTTATAATAATATTTATATGCAGTAAAGGAGATTTTTAGAACTAAAACAGAGTAATAGTATATAAAAATAGTGATAACAAAATTTATTGTTATCACTATAAAATTTATTTATTAAAAAATTTTTTATGAATGGCTTTTACTGCTAAATCTGAATCTTTTGAATCTACTAAAACAGATATTTTTATTTCTGATGTAGATATCATATGCATATTTATACTATTTTCATAAAGTGCTTCAAACATATCTGCTGCTACACCAGGTTTATTAGCTATTCCTACTCCTATTATTGAAACTTTTGCTAAGTTTTCACTATGCAATATTTCTTGTATGCCAAGAATAGATTTATGTTCATTTAAAACTTCCAGTGTTTTTGATAAATCATTCATTTTTACTGTAAAAGCTATATCTTTTGTAATATGTTCACCAAAAGATTGTGAGATGACATCAATATTTATAAGATTTTTTGATAATATTTTAAAAAGTTCAAAAGTTTTTCCTATTTTATTTTCTAACCCAACTATTGTTATTCTAGATATATAATCATCTTTTGTAACACCATTTATTACAAGGTCTTCTAAATTATTGTTTGTATTTACCAAGGTTCCAATACTATTTTTTTCAAAAGTTGATTTTACATATATTGGAACATTATATTTTTTACCTATTTCAACACATCTATTATGAAGTACTTTTGCTCCCATACTAGACATTTCTAACATTTCATCATATGATATTGATTTTATTTTTTCAACACTACTTACTATCTTTGGATCAGAAGTATAAACTCCATCAACATCTGTAAAAATATCACATCTTTCTGCTTTTAAACTAGCTGCTAGTGCAACAGCTGTCGTATCTGAGCCACCTCTCCCAAAAGTTGTTATATTTCCATTTTCATCTACTCCTTGAAAACCTGCTACAATTACAATGTTTCCAGCTTCTAAATATTCTTCAATAGTTTCATTATGAATATAACGTATTCTACTATTTGAATATTCACTGTTTGTTACTATTGGAACTTGCCAACCCGTTAATGATACTGCTTTATGTTTTTTTTCTAATAATAGCATAGCTAATTTTGATATAGTTACTTGTTCTCCAGTAGATACTAGAACATCATGTTCTCTTTTATCTGGATTTGATGTAATTTCTGATTCCTCAGCTATAAGTCTATCTGTTGTTTTTCCCTGTGCTGAAACAACTACTACAATTTTATTTCCTTTCAATTTTTCTCTTATTATATGTTCTGCAACAAGTTCTAATTTTTCTATATTTGCAACAGAACTACCGCCAAATTTTTGTACAATAATTCCCATATGTTGTACCTCTTTTTGTAAATAAAAATTATAGTAAATTTTAAATTTAAAAATTACTATATGTAAGTATTAAAATTTTTATCTGTGTTAAAATAATCATTATTATATTATATTTATGAATTATAACTTTAGTTCATAAAAGTATAAATTTGTTATAAATATTCACCTCTTAAAATAGATTCTGCAGTATTACAGGTCATATCATCTAATTGAGAAGGTGTTGATATTCTTGAAATTTTATCTAATGCTTTTTCAATGTTAGGATAAATTGAATTTGGCCTATGTACATCACTTCCTAACAAATCTACTAAATTATTTTTAAACATCTTTTTTACTGTTAGTTTAGCACCAAAACCATACATTCCTAATATACTTCCATAATTGGCTTGGAAAATTACTCCCATATCTTTTAATTCTAATAAAAAATCAAATTTTTTGTGTGAAATGCTATATCTTTCAGGATGAGCAAGTATTGGGATATAATTGTTTTCTTTTAATTTATTTATTGTAATTTTTAAATTAGGAAATTGATGTCTAAGTGGCAATTCAAAAAGAACATAATTGGTTTTATTTATTGTAGAGGCTTTGTATTCTTTTAATAGATCCACTATAGTATAATTTAAAAATATTTCGCTACCTAAAATAATTGTAGGTAGACCTTTTTCTGAATTTAATTCTTCAATTAAGTCTTCTCTTTTATATTCTGGAGTTTCAAAGCAATTTAAAGCATAATGAGAAGTTGATATTACTTTATCAAATCCTGCATTTTTAGCTTCAGATAATATTATTTTTGATTCTTCATATGACCTAGAACCATCATCTATGTTAGGTAATATATGAGAATGAAAATCTATCATGTGCTTTTACTCCTTCCTTCAATTTATGCTATTTTCTTTGTTTTGGTTTAAAATCTGTAAGTTTTTCTCCATAATAATAAGAATTAGAATAAGTTTTTGATGTCATTTGAACTTTATTTAATACAACTCCTGCAACTTTTCCACCAACATTTTCAATTGATATCTTTGCTTTATTAAGATCTTCCATTCTTGTATAATTTTGTGCAGAAACTATAATAGTAAAGTCTACTAATCTTGCAAGAATTAATGCATCTGCAACTACTAAACAAGGAGGTGCATCAAAAATTATAATATCAAAAATTTCACTTAAATTTTCAATAATATTTTTCATTTTATTTGAAACTAATAATTCAGATGGATTAGGTGGAACGCTTCCAGCTGTAATTAAGTAAAGATTTTTTACTTCAGTTTCTTGAATATAATTTTTTATATCGTCTTTTTTGTCTTTAAATATTTGATCGACTACTCCTGATAAATAATTAGATATACCTGGTCTTGGACGTAAATTGAATATTCCGTATTGACGTCCTTTTCTCATATCTGCATCAATTATTAGAACTTTTTTATCTATTTGTGCAAAAGCTGCAGCTAAGTTAGATGTTACATAACTTTTTCCTTCTCCTGGAACAGTACTTGTAACTACCATTACTTTTTTTTCTGAATCTGCATTCATAAACTGAATATTTGTTCTTAAATTTCTAAACATTTCAGCTTCTGGAGATTTTGGATTTTCTATAACAACTACTTCTTTTTTCATATTAAATTCTACCTCCCCTACTGCGTTTAGTTTTATTTCTATTTAAATTACTTATTTTTTCACTATCTTTTTGTAAAGTTGTAAATAAATTAGCATTTTGATATGAACTTTGCAAAGATGTATCATAACTATTTGTTAATGTTGAAGATTTCGCTTTTTTCTTAGCTGTATCATCTGAAAGTACTATTGAAGCAAGTACTGGAACTTTTAAAACTCTTTCTATATCTGTATCTGCTTTTATTGTTGTATCTAACATATTTACTAATAGAATATAGCTTGATACTATAACAAGTCCAGCAAAAGCAAAAATAATTACATTTTTAGCTAGATGAATATTTGAAGGTGTATATGATGGTGATGCTTCATCTAATACATGAACATTACTAACTTTATATATTGTATCTACTTTTTCAATAAAAGCTTTGGCAACCTCATTTGCTATTGTACAAGCAAGTTCTGGATCTGTATGCGTTACTGTTATACGAATAAGCTCTGTATCAGAAATTGAAGAAACAGCAATGCTATTTTGAAGAGTTGATAATTCCATATCTAAATTTAAATTTTGAATAACTCTTTCTGCTACTGATTTGCTTTGTGCAATTTCTCTATAATCATCAACTAATTTTGTATTTAACATAAGGTCAGCAGATGTAATTGATTTAACTGCTTCTGAATCTATATCATTAACTTGTACTAATACTAGGCTTGTAGATGACTGATATTCTGGTACAATTAATTTTTTAGTATACAGTACACCTAATATTGCTGCAATTAATACAATTGTAATTATTAAAAATTTTTTTTCTAAAAATATTGCTATAAGCTCTTTTAAATCTATTTCTTCCATAGTTCCTCCATATTAAATTTAAAATTTAATCACTTGTAAATTATTATATTATAAAAGGTTTTTTTTGGCAATACAATTTTAATTTTAATTTGTATTTTTATTGTGAAATTTCACCTTTTATTAATTTATCTAAATACTCTTTCATAAATTGATTTAAATCACCATCCATAACTCCTTGCACATTTCCAACTTCATAGTTGGTTCTATGGTCTTTAACTAATGTATATGGACAAAATACATATGAACGAATTTGACTTCCCCATGCAATATCTTTTTGTATTCCTTTTAATTCTGATATATTTTCTTTGTTTTCCTTTTCTTTTAAATCTTGTAATTTCGATTTCAACATTTTCATGGCAGTTTCTTTATTCATAATTTGAGAACGTTCTGACTGACAAGATACTACTATATTTGTAGGAATATGAGTGATTCTTACAGCTGAATCGGTTTTATTTATATGTTGTCCACCTGCACCAGAGGCTCTGTAAGTATCTATTCTTAAATCTTCTGAATTTATTTCTATTTCTATATCATCAGAAATTTCTGGTAAAACTTCTACTGAAGCGAACGAAGTATGTCTCCTTCCTCCACTATCAAAAGGAGAAATTCTAACTAATCTATGGACTCCCATTTCGCTTTTTAAATATCCATATGCATTTTCACCGGATATTAAAGCTGTAACACTTTTTATTCCTGCTTCATCTCCATCTAAATAATCTAGTTCTTTTAATAAAAATCCGTTTGCATTTGCCCATCTTCCATACATTCTATAAAGCATTTGAACCCAGTCTTGCGATTCTGTTCCTCCTGCACCAGGATGTAATGAAATAATAGCATTACTATTATCATATTTTCCTGAAAATAGTGTCTGAATTTCTAAATTTGAAATATCTTTTTTTAATTTTAGAGAATGGAACAATAATTCTTTTAATAAATCATCATCCTTTTCTATTTCTAATAAAGTGTTCATTTCTATTAGATTTTTCAATTCAGATTCTAAATTTTTATAATTATTTATTTTTTTTTGTAAAGTTTTTATTTTAGAAAAAACTTTATTTGAATTTTCTGTATCTTGCCAAAAATTTTCTTCTAATGATTTCTTTTCTAATTTATCTAAATCTTTTTTTAAATCCTCAATCTTCATTGAAATTTTTATTTCTAATAATTTATTTTTTAAATTTTCTAATAATTTTATATTTTCCTCTAATTCTATCACGAATTATAATACATCCTTATATAATATTTAGGTTTTAATAAAACGGATTTACCTATAAACCTTTGGTATTATCGAATTTCTGGAATTCTTGGAGGTTTAGTTTCTTGATCTTGTTTGTTTTTGTGCATCAATATTATTTTTAATTTTTTTATTGTACTTTTTCCAACTAAACTCATAAAAAATTCTCCTATACAATATCCATTATATCATAAAAATATATAATATGTAAAAATTTCTGTTTTAATTGAAAGAAAAGATGCATTTTTTTGCATCTTTTCTTTCAAAATCTTTAAAAATCATTACTTAATGAATCCAAGAGCATAAACTATAGGTGTCTGCTCGTCGCCACTGCCAGTAGTTAAGTCTGCCCATGACGCAAATAAATCTGTTTTCTGTCTCGGAGTTGTGCCGAGCGAAGCTTCAGATGTAATATCATCATGAAGGTATCTCTCTTCTCTTTCTCTTGCAAGAATAACATCAAATTCTGCTCTTGTCGCATCAGAATATTTACTTGCAAGATATTTAAGTTTAACTTCTTGTGGTGTGCCGCATAAACCTGATGTCGCTGCCAAAGTTGTTTCTGGATCTGCTAATTCCCAGATTCCTCCAACAGGATCTTTAAAAGCACCATCGCCGAATACCATTACTTCGACCATTTTCCCAAATCTCTCAAAGATTTTTTTCTGAATGCTCTCAACAGTTTTTTTGCAGTCTCGCGGCATTAATTTTAAATTGCCGTTCGCCATCATATTACTTCCATACAAACCGTATTCTGGACTAAAACCTGACATATCAATTGGTTCGTTCATGATTTCTGACATATCATAGACATTTTTGCCTAAATCAGCAAAGATTTGTTTTTCCATGTCTCTTTGCTCTTTGCGGATAGTACAGACAAGAATGTTGTCAGATAAATCTTCAACCATTTTAATATTGTTCGCCAGAATAATATCTACGGTCTTTCCAAATCCGCCGCAAGCTTTTTGGAATTCCTCAATATAATCCTTTCCTGTGAAAGGGTGTTTGGGTTTCCCAAAAACCTCGTAAAATTCCTCATCTGTAAAAGCATCATCATATTGATTTACCTTAGATTCATACATATCTTTTT
>CATJZH010000082.1 GCA_949746285.1 uncultured Clostridia bacterium | reverse complement strand
TATTTTAATTCTTTCTGCTGAAGGTATTTCTGGAAGTCCTGGCATAGTAAATATTTTTCCTGTTTTTACTACCACAAATTCTGCTCCATTTTTTACAACTACTTCTTTAATATGTATATTAAAAGGTTTATCACACAACAAGTTTTTAGCATCATCAGAAAATGAATATTGTGTTTTAGCAATACATACTGGGTATTTTCCATATCCATTTTTTTCTATTCTTGCTATTTCATCAAGAGCTTCATCTGAATATTCTACTCCTTCTGCTCCATAAACTTCTTTTGAAACTTTTTCAATTTTAGTTTTTATATCATCATCATCATCATAAACAAAATTAATTTTATTTTCTTTTTCTACCAAATATACAACTTTTTCTGCTAAATCAGTCGCTCCTTTTCCTCCTTTTGCCCAAACTTCTGCTAAACTTAAATCAATTCCTATTTCTTCTAATTTAATTTGTAAAAATTCAATTTCTTTATCTGAATCTTCTTTATATTTATTTATTGCTACAATAGGTGTTAATCCATATTTATTTTTAATATTATCAATATGTCTTTTTAGATTTTCAATTCCTATATTTAGAGCTTCAATATTTTCATTTGAACATTCACTTTGTTTTGCTCCACCATGATATTTAAGTGCTTTTAAAGTTGCAACACATACACAAGCTGATGGGTTAAGTCCAGCTTTTCTACATTTTATATTTACAAATTTTTCTGCACCTAAATCTGCTCCAAAACCTGCTTCAGTAATAACATAATCTCCTAATTTTAAAGCTAGTTTAGTAGCAATTATGCTGTTACATCCATGTGCTATATTAGCAAAAGGACCTCCATGAACAACAGCCAAATTGTGTTCTAGAGTTTGTACAATATTTGGATTTATAGCATCTTTTAATAAAACTGTTAATGCTCCTTCTGCTTTTAAGTCTCTTGCAAATATTGGTTCATCTACTTCATTGTATCCAACTATAATATTTCCTAGTCTTCTTTCTAAATCTTTTATATCTTTTGATAAACAAAATATTGCCATAATTTCAGAAGCAACAGAAATATCAAAACCATCTTCTCTTTTTTTCATTCTTTTTTCTTTTGAAAGACCTATTTCTATTTCTCTTAAGGCTCTATCATTTAAGTCTACACATCTTTTCCAAATTACTTTTTTAAATCCTAATTTATTTCCATAATAAATATGATTATCTATCATAGCAGCTAATAAATTATTAGCTGCTGTTATAGCATGAATATCTCCAGTAAAATGTAAATTTATGTCCTCCATTGGTGCAACTTGGGCATGTCCTCCACCTGTTGCTCCACCCTTTATTCCAAAAACTGGTCCAAGTGACGGTTCTCTTAATGCCAATACAGCTTTTTTCCCAATAATATTTAAAGCATCAGCTAAACCAATTGCAACTGTAGTCTTTCCTTCTCCAAGTGGTGTAGGATTTATTGCTGTTACCAAAACTAATTTACCATCCCTATTATTTTTAACTTTCTGTATAAATTCATTTGAAATCTTTGCCTTATATTTTCCATAAACTTCAAGATATTCCTCATTTATGTCGTATTTCTCAGCAATTTTTGCAATTTTTTCTAATTCTACATTTCTAGCTATTTCAATATCTGTCATTATAACACCACCTATCTTTTTAATTTCTAAAAGTAATATATTACTTGTATATATAATAGCAGATATTCTATTATACTAAAATACCTGCAATTATTCCAACTAAAGCCCCTACAAACACTTGTACTGGTGTATGTCCTAAAGCTTCTATTAACTTTTCTTGAACCTCTACTGTTGTAAGTCCTGGAGTTTCTAATATTTTGTTTAAAATTATAGCTTGTTTTCCCGCAGCTCTTCTTATTCCAGCTGCATCATACATAACAATAAAAGCCATTATTACAGAAAGTGCAAATATACCAGAATCAAATCCATATTCTTTTCCAATACATGATGCAAGAGAACATACAACAGCAGAATGTGAACTTGGCATTCCACCTGCACCAATTATTCTTTTTACATTAAATTTTTTATTCTTTACTAAATCTGTAATTACTTTAAAACTTTGAATTACAAACCATAACAAAAATGGTAACCATATACATTTATTATTTATTATCTGATTAAAAATTTGCATAACTTAATTATTCTTCTGGACTGAAGTTTTCCTCCTTAATTTCATTATCTTTGTTTATCAATATAGTAATTCTTTTTTCAGCATCCTCTAATTTTGAATCACATTTTTTAGAAAGTTCAATTCCTTCTTCAAATAATTTTACTGATTCATCTAATGATAACTGTTCTTTTTCTAATTTATTTGTTATTTCTTCAAGTTTTTCTATTAATTCCTCAAAATTACATTCTTCTTTTTTAGTAGCCATTTTTATTTCCTTTCTTTATAAATTGGACATTAGTATTCTACTGTAACGTTTTTTGTAGATAAATTAACTCTAAAATAATTTCTTACTGTTGCTGTTTCTAAAGATGTTACTGCAATAATGTATTCTCCATCTGTTGTTACAGAATCACATGAGAAAGTTACTGTACTATCTTCTCCCCAAGTTTGCTTTACAAGTGCAATTGCTTCTTCTTTTTTGTTTGTGGTTCCAACATCTCCATCTCCTTCATAAACTCCTTGACTTTGATATACTGATGTTGGATCTGGAAGAGTAGTTGTTTCTTGTGATGGTACCTGTGCTGCCTGAATATCTTCTGATGGTTCTTCTACTGGGTCATCTACAACATTATCTACTACTTCGTTTTGGATTGTATTTTCTTCTTGCAATGTTTCATCTTCTTGTACAATATTCTCTTCATTTACCCAATTTTCTTCTTTTTTATTTGTTGTTTTTTCAAAAGCAAATACACAAACTGCTAAAATTACTATAATAACTATAACACCTATAATTATTTTATTTTTTTTACTCATAATCTTAATTTTTACTAGGCTTACTAGTAAATCTCCTTATATGTATTTAGATTTTTAGGTTATCTATAAAACCTTAGCTTTTGCATTTCCATCTTGAAATTTTAAACTAATCTCCATATCTTTTTTCAAATCTTTTACTTTAGATACAATTTTTCCATCTGATTCTGTTACACAATAACCTCTTGTTAAAGTTTTTAAAGGACTTAATGTATCTAATTTAGTTATTATTTTAGTTGCTTCTAATTTGCAATCTTTTAATTTTTTTATTCCTGCATTTTCTATTATTTTCATGTTTTTTTGAATCTGCATATAATAATCATTTATTTTTTGATACGGCTCTTTATATACTCTAGAATTTAAACATTTTTCATATCTTAATCTCATAATTTCTGTTTTTCTTTTTAAAGCTAATTTTAATCTTCTTTTGTATAAACTTATATCATTCTGTAGTTCCGAAATGTCTGCAACTGCTAATTCTGCTGCAGCTGATGGTGTTGGTGCTCTTAAATCCGCTACAAAATCTGCTATTGTAAAATCTGTTTCATGTCCAACTGCTGAAATTACTGGTAATTCTGATTCATATATACTTCTTGCAACACTTTCTTCATTAAATGGCCATAAATCTTCTATTGAGCCACCACCTCTTGCTAAAATAATAACATCAGCCATTTTTTTTTCATTCATAAGTTTTATTGCTTTTGCAATTTTTTCGCCTGCTCCAGCACCTTGAACTGGAACTGGTAAAAGTCTTATATATACATTTGGATTTCTTCTAGTAGATACATTTATTATGTCTTTTATAACAGCTCCTGTATTTGAAGTTAAAACCCCTATTATCTTTGGCATAAAAGGTATTTTCTTTTTATGTTCTTTATCAAATAATCCTTCATTTTCTAATTTCTTTTTTAGTTCTTCATATGCCGTATATAAATTTCCCATTCCATCTTCTTGCATAGCATTACAATATATTTGGTAAACTCCATCTCTTTCAAAAACAGATACTGAGCCTAATACCATTACTTTTATACCGTCTTTGGGTACAAAATTTAAAGTAGCAGTCCATGATTTAAACATAACACATTTTATTAAAGAAGTTTCATCTTTTAACGTAAAATACATATGACCTGTATAATGATGTTTAAAATTAGAAATTTCTCCTTTAACAAATACACTATTTAAGTACTCATCATCTGCTACTTTATCTTTAATATATTTATTTAACTCTGCTACTGAAATAGGGTTAATTTTCATTCATTTCTCCATTTAAATTTTTTTCTTTAACTACACTCGCAAGAATTCCATTTATAAAAACTGGTGCTGATTCATCTGCATATTTTTTTGCTAATTCAACAACTTCATTTATAGCAACTTTATATGGTAATTTTTTATATATCATTTCATAAATTGCTAATTTTATTAAACTTAAATTGATTTTAGAAATTCGATTTAAACTCCAATTTTCTTTCAGGTTTGATTCTATTAGTTTATTAATTTCTTCTGCATTTGAATTTATTCCTTTTTTTATGTCTTTTAAATATTCCATAACTTTCTCATCTGTAATTTCGTTATTTTCTATGAATATTTCAAACTGGTCATCTGATGCTTGTTTTTGTACTTCAATTTCATAAACAAGCTTAAATGCCAATTCTCTCATTGCAGATCTTTGCATTGTTTCCTCCTAAAATCTATCTATAAATTCTTTTAATTTTTCTTTTACACTATCTTTATTTTTTTGAACATAATTTCCTACAAATATACCTACTAAAACAATTACAATACATACTAATAATTTATATAATTGTGAAAAACATAATACTAAAGCAACTATTGCTCCTATTGTTGCTCCTCCATATTTAGCAACAAATTCATTAAAATCCTTTTGATCATTATTATCTTTCATAAACTACTCGTCTCCTTCTTTTTCATCTTTTTCCATATCTTCATTTTTCTCTTCTACATTTTTCTCATCAGTAGGAGCTGGTAATCCTTTTACTTTTTTTGAAGTAATATTTTTTATCCTTATATTTACTTCTTTCACTTCTAAATCTGCTGTTTTCTTCATCGTTTCTTTTATTTTGGTTTGTAACTCATTTGAAATATCTTTTAGCATAACATCTTTACTAACTATTGCTGTTACAAAAATAATTAAATTTTTATTTTTATCTAATATCGTTCTACTTGAAACTGTTTCTGCTCCTGGTATTTCTTTTATTACACTTGCTATTAAGCTTTCTAAGCTTTCTTTAGAAATAACTAATTTTCCACTATTATTTTCAAGAACAATTCCGTCTTTTCCTGTATTTTCTGGCTTACTTGCAAAAAATAATCCCTTAATTGCTAATAACATTAATACTGCAAGAGTAGCAATTGTAACTTGAATTGCAGTTTCTCCTGTTGGAATTTCATAAATCTTATCTAATATCATATCTACTGATATAATACCTGTAATTAATAAAATTACTGATATTGCTATTACGAAAATAATTATTGAAAATATTTTTAGTGCTAATTTATCTAAAAATTTCATATTTATTCCTCACTTTATTCTTCACTTATATCTTCATTTTCTACACTTTTTTCTGTTACTGCATGAACTCCTTGTACATGTACATTAACTTCTAATACTTTTAATCCTGTCATGTTTTCAACTGATTTTTTTACTCTTGATTGAATTTCAAAAGCTACTTCTGGAATTCTTGCTCCATATTCTACAATTATATTTACATCTATTCTAGCATCTTTTTCTCCAACATCTACTTTTATACCTTTTGCTAGATTTTTCTTTCCGCTTAATGCTTCTGTAATTCCGGCAAATCCTCCTGCCATCCCATAAACTCCAGATACTTCTGAAACTGCAATTCCTGCATATGTTGCAACAGCTTCATTTGCTATTTTTACAGTGTCATTTCCTTCTACAGAAATTTCTTCTGTAACTTCTATTTCTTCTTTATTTTCTTCCATAAAATTTATCCTCCTTAACTTACTATTTTAATACAATTAGTATATCAATATAATCTCTTTTTTACAAGCATTTTATCAATAAAACCTCATAAAATATTTTATTCAAATCTGTCTCCAACAGAAATTTTATTGCCCCTTAAAAAGTCATTTATATTCATTCTTTTAGCATTTTCTCCTTGAATTTCAAGAACTGATATAATACCTTCCTTAGCTTTTATAAATAATCCTATTTTTTCATTTGATAAAAGTACTGTTCCATATTCTTTTTGCAAATCGCTTAAATTGTATTTCTCTTTTATCTCGCTTTCATTTAGCACATTAACACGCCAAAGTTTTATTTTTTTTCCATTTAAAAATGAATATGTTCCCATAATAGGATTTAGGCCTCTTACTAGATTCTTTATTTCATAAGCAGTCTTTACATTCCAATCAATTTTAGACATTTCTTTACTTAGCATTGGAGCCAAAGTAAATTCTTGTGGCTGCTTTGTTCTACTTACTGTTCCTATTTCTATTTGTTTTACTGCTTTTAATAATAATTTAGCTCCTATTCCAGATAATCTATTCCATAATTCTCCTGTTGTTTCATCTTCTTCTATTTCTACTTCTTCTTGCAAAATAATATCTCCTGCGTCCATTTGTTCATTTAAATACATTATTGTTACACCTGTAGTCTTATCTCCATTTAATATAGCCCATTGAATTGGTGCAGAACCTCTATATTTTGGTAACATTGATGGATGTACATTTATACACCCATATTTAGGAATTTTTAAAAAGGACTTTGGCAAAATTACACCATATGAAACAACACATACTAAATCTGGATTTAATTTTTTTATTTCACTTTTAAACTCTGTATTATTTGTTATTTTCTCTGGTTGAAAAACTTTTAAATTTTTAGATATAGCATATTCTTTAACAGGAGAAGCTACCATTTTCATTCCTCTTCCTGCTGGTCTATCTGGCGTTGTTACTACTCCACAAACTTCATATCCTGCATCATATAAATTTTCTAAAGATTCTTTTGCAAAATCTGGTGTTCCCATAAAAAGAATTTTCATTTAATATTTTCCTTTCCTATTTATCAGATGACGTCACTGTTTCAAGAGTTCCTGGATGTACTTTATCAGTAAAAACTATTCCATTTAAATGATCTATTTCATGACATAATGCTTGTGCCAACAAATCTTTAGCTTTTATTCTTACTTTTTTGCCTTCTATATCTAATGCTTCAACAATAACTTCTTTTGGTCTTGTAACTTTTCCATATTGATTTGGAAAACTTAAACACCCTTCATCTACTTCTTGAGTTCCTTTTTCTTTTATTAGAACTGGATTTATAAGTGTATATTGCGTATTATTCTCATCATATAAATCTATAACTATTATTCTTTTAAGAACTCCTACTTGTGGACCTGCCAAACCTACCCCATCCCACTTATGCATTGTTTCCATCATATCTTGGGCAAGCTCTTTTATTTTTTCATCAATAACTTCTATTTCTCTAGATTTTTTTCTTAATATTTCATCATTTTCATATCTTAAATTTCTAATAGCCATTTTTTACTCCTCATCTAATTCATATTATTTGGATTTATATCAACAACAATACTTGTTTCTTTACATTTTTTTATATTTTCATCTTCTATACCATAATTTATAATATCCAATACTCTTGATGTAAGTTTACATTTTACAATAATTCTCCATCTATACTTATTTTTTATTTTATCTATTGGTGAAGCAACTGGTTTATAAATATTTATATTTTCTTCTTTTACTGATAATATTTTTTTATATACTAAATTTGATATTTTTTGAATTTCTTGCAAATTTTTTCCTAAAAATCTAATTAGTATTATATCGCAGAATGGTGGATAATTCAACATTTTTCTTAATTTTATCTCTTGATTATAAAACAAATCATAATCTTGTTTTTGTGAATCTATTATTGCATAATGATCTGGATTATAAGTTTGAATTATTACTTTTCCTTGCTCCTCTCTTCCTGACCTTCCAGCCACTTGTACTAGAGTTTGAAAAGTTTTTTCAACAGCACGATAATCATCAAGATTTAGACTTCCATCTGCTGTTACAACACCAACTAGAGTTACATTTGGAAAATGGTGTCCTTTTACTACCATCTGTGTGCCAATTAAAATATCTATATTCTCATTTTTAAATTTATCTAATATTTCTTCATGAGAATTTTTTTTGCTTACAGTGTCTATGTCCATTCTTATAGTTGAAGCTTCTGGATATAATTTATGAATTTCATCTTCTAGTTTTTGAGTTCCTGTCCCAAAATATTTAACTTTTTTACTTCCACATTCAGGACATTCTTTTACAGCATTTGTTTCAAAACCACAATAGTGACATTTTAATTTATTCTCTCTTATATGATATGTTAAACTTATATTACAGTTCTTACATTTAGCAACATATCCACATTCTCTACACATTATGAAGGTAGAATATCCTCTTCTATTTAAAAATAAAATTGTTTGTTTTTTATTTTTAAAATTTTTTTCTATTTCGTTTTGCAATTTAAAACTAAGCATTGATCTATTTCCAAGGGCTAATTCGTTTCTTAAATCTATGATTTCTACTTCTGGAAGTTTAGCATTATTTGCTCTTTTAGTTAAAGTGTACATAGATATGTCATTGTTTTTAGCTAGATACATAGTATTTATTTCTGGCGTTGCACTTCCTAAAACTAATGGGCAATTATTTTTTTCTGCAATATATTTTGCTAAATCTTTAGCATTATATCTTGGTGTCATATCAGATTTATAAGACATATCATGTTCTTCATCAATAATTATAATTCCTAAATTATTTACTGGTGCAAAAATTGCTGACCTTGCACCTATTACAATTTTACTATTTCCTTTAGCTATTTTTTGCCATTCATCATATCTTTCCCCAATTGACAATTTGCTATGTAAAACTGCAACTATATCTCCAAATCTTGCTAAAAATCTATCTACCATTTGTGGTGTAAGTGATATTTCTGGTACAAGAACTATTGCAGTTTTTCCTTTTTCAATAACCTTTTGGATAAGTTGAAGATATATTTCTGTTTTTCCAGAGCCTGTTATTCCATATATTAAATGCTTCGAAAATTCATTATTATCTATGCAAAATGCTATACTATCAAAACACTTTTTTTGCTCTTCATTTAATTTTTTAGGATTATCCTTTTTTATATCTTTATGTATAAACGGATTTCTTTCTATTTGCTTTTCTACTATCTCTATATAACCATTTTTTTCTAAAGTTTTAAATATAGCTTTACTTACTTCTGTTATTGCTTCTAAATCGCTTATATATACACCATCATTTTCTTCTAGGAATTTTAAAACTCTTATATGTTTTTCGCTCTTTATTTTTTCATTTTCTATTAAAAAATCTATTTCGTCCTTTTCTTTTTTTAAAAACACAAAATTCCCTTTTTTTTCTTTTGCTCTATTTTCAAGTTCTTTTCCTCCAGTCCCTGGTGGTAACATTAATTTTATACAGTCTGATACATTGCAAAAATATTTTCTAGCCATTAATTTAGCAAGTGTAATTTTATCTTCTGATATACTATTTTCTTCTTCTATTTTTGCTATTTCTTTGTTTGCAAATTCTGATTTTTCTTTTAAGTTAATAACAAATCCATCTTCTAATTTTTTTCCTCTTCCAAAAGGCACAAAAATTCTAGAACCAATTTTTATAGTATTTTCCATACCAATTGGAACTATATAATCAAATACTTTATTTAAGGCTCTAGCATTACTATTTATTATAACTTCTGCAAACATTTTCTCTCCTTTTATACTTTAAATATTTTAGCATAAATTTCTTTTTTAGTAAATAAATTCATTTTTTGTATTATTTTGTGTTATTTTTTCGTTTGAAATTTTCTATTCAGTATGCTATAATATTTAATAGGGTGATTTTATATCGTAAGGAAACACTTCAAATTTGAGGTTATCCTTTAGTAGTAATATTTTAAGAACAAGAGGAGGAGATTTTATGTTCATCATCACTTCATGCCAGGAGGGCGCTTTTAACGAAACTATATGTCAATTAAATTCTAACGTCTTAAATGCGAAAGAATCTTTTTTGACAACCTCAAAAGACGATAAAAAAGCATATTACCAAGCAAGCTTAGCAGCTACAAATACCTTGGCATATGCATTCGGTTTTTACAAAGCAGCAATAGACTCTGCTCCCGATGCTATTCGGGCAGATTTAAACAGCCTAGAATTGGATCACGCTATAAAGCGATTTATTTCGCTTATGATATCAGTATCCAAAGAAGACAGCTTGGCATCAACCCTGTTTGAAAATACCTTTCACTCAGAGGATGAAGTCTACATCCAATTTCTGGATTATGCTAATCGCTTCAATAAAGGCGGTTCGACATTCTTCCAGCAGTTATTTCATCAGGCTGATACAGCAGTACTCCAGTTTGCTCTGGGATATATAACTGCAATAAAGCTGCTATGTGGTCTAAACGGTTTTGCATACCAAAATGTACCATCAGAAGAAAATCTGGTATGCAAAAACTGGAAGTACTTCTTTTCAGAAGATTCAACTTTCAGCATTGCTGGTACGTTCGTATTACCACAAAACGCCATGACACTCTTAGGTAGCTCCCTGAAAGAGGAGTTAAATGTGGATGTTTATGAAAATCTTCGTAAACGACCACTTGAAGATTTTAATATAAGGCTAAATGTTATCAGCCTTTTCACATCTTAAATTCTTAAAATTTTAAAAGCTGGAATTCAGTACCCTAAAAGCTCCCAGTCATGCTAATGACTGAGAGCTTTTTCATATTAATTATTTTCCACTTTTCTCTTCTTGTCTTATAATTTCTTCAATTATACTTACTGTTTTCTCCAAATCTTCATTTTTTAAAACATAATCATATAATCCAATTCTAGATTCTTCATAATCAAATCTATTTAAACGAAGAATTATTTCTCCCTCTGACGGTTTGTCTATTCTATTTTCTAGTCTTCTTCTCAATTCTTCTTTTGGCACTCTTAAAAATATAGTTACTATTTTAATATCTTTCAGAGTACTTTTTAGTATTTCTGTACCATTTACATCAATATCTTTTATTATTGTACCATTTTTAGATTCTTCGTTTAGTATTTTTTTCGAAGTTCCATAATAATGATTATGATGGATGTCATACTCATATATTTCATCATTCTTTATTTTAACTTCAAATTCTTCTTTAGATAAAAATATATATGTTTGTCCAGGAATATCTCCTTCTCTTGGTGCTCTAGTTGTAAGTGACGGAATTGATTTTACATTTTCCATTCTTTTTACTATTTCTTTTTTTATTGTGTCTTTTCCTGCTCCTGCTACTCCAGATAATATAACTAACATATTTCAAATACCTCTTCTTATTTACAAAATATTTTATTCTTCAGTTTCATCTTTCACTTTTCTAACTGTTCCTTCAGCTATTTCATCAGCAGCTAAAGTTACTACTGATCTATCCTTTTGTTTTGTTCTTATAGGATCTCCATCAGCAATTTGTCTTGCTCTTTTGGCTGTCATTATTACTAATGAATACCTATTATCATTTACCTTATCTAATAATTCTGCTACTGTTGGTTTTACTATCATTTTTATATCCTCCCAAAATTTAAATTTTATTCTTCAACATTATCAATTCCAGTATCTACTCTTCCTGCAATAGTTTCTGGCTGTACTGCTGATAATATTATATGACCTGAATCCATTATTATAACTGATCTAGTTCTTCTTCCATATGTTGCATCAACTGCGGTTTTAGAATCTTTTGCTTCTTGAACAATTCTTTTTATTGGAGCTGAATCTGGACTCACAATTGATACTATTCTTTCTGCTGAAACTATATTACCAAACCCTATATTTATAAGTTGCATTTTCTTACCTCTTTTCCTTATATTTAGATTTTATAAAAATCTATAAAATTACTCTATGTTTTGAATTTGCTCTCTTATGTTTTCAACTTCTGTTTTTATTTCAATAACTCTATTTGTTATTTCTAAACAATTCGCTTTAGAACCTATCGTATTTACTTCTCTATTTATTTCTTGAATTAAAAAATCTATTTTCTTACCAACTGGTGATGATTGTTTCATAAGTTCTAAAAACTGCGATATATGACTTTTAAGTCTAGTAAGTTCTTCTTCTATTGAAGATTTATCTGAAAAAATTACTATTTCTTGTGATAATCTTGTTTCATCAACTATTCCTGGTTTTAAAAGTTCATTTACTCTTGTTTCTAATTTTGCAATATAATCTTCCACAAGTGTACTCGAAAATTCTGTAATTTCATTTACTTTATCTTTAATTAAATATATTCTTTTTTCAATATCTTGAACTAATCTTTGACCTTCTTTTTCTCTCATAGCTACAAAATTTTCTAAAGCATTATCCACTGCAAACATTAATTCATTAGTTGTTAACTCTTCATTATCTTCATTTTCTAGTTTTAATATTTCTGGTAATTTTGATATATCTATAACATTTAAATCAAATTTTACATCTGTTTCATCAGCTAATTCTTTTAACTGATTTATATATTCTTTTGCTAATTCTTTATTAATTTTTATCGATACACCTGTATTACTATAATTTTCAAAACTAATAAATACATCTATTTTTCCTCTTGAAATATACTCACATATCCTTTTTCTAATTTTATCTTCTACACTGTTTAAAAATCTTGGCATTCTAATACTTATATCTGCATATTTGTGATTTACTGATTTTATTTCAACTGTATATATTCTTCCTTCATTTTCATATTTTCCACGGCCAAAACCTGTCATACTTTTAATCAATTTATAAAACCTCTTTTCTACTTTTATTTTTTTGTAGCTAATTGTTTTCTTTTCTTCTGTTCGTATCTTAGCTCTTCTCTGATTTTTTCTTCTTGTTTTCTTTTTTCCCTATATGTTTTTTTGCTATCTTCATCTAAATAACTAGATTTTTCTGTTTCTTTTACTATTTCTTTTACATCACTTAAATTATTTTGATATTTAAATTGTTTTTCTTTATATATAATTAAAGATTTAATTCCATAATAAATAACTAGACCTGCTGGAAGCACCATAATTCCACATCTTAATGCTGTAGTTGTATGTAAATATATATATGGAATATATAATGAAAGTACTCCACATACTAATAATTCTATTCCTATAAAACAAAATTTTAAACTATTTTTTCTATATGAAATTTCAAAAACAATAATAGTAAATAAAATTATTCCTAGTGCAAAATATTTCATATATTCTTCAAACATACTACTTTCAAATTTATAATAGATAATGTTTATTGCACATAAATATGCTACTATAATTATTGCTGCTAGTATATTTTGGAAAATATCTATACTTATATTGTCTTTTACTGTTTGCGGCAATCTTCGCTTTTCTTCAATTTCTAATTGCATTAGTTTAGCTTTTTCCAATATAATTTCCTCCACTCTCTTCTAATTCATACATAATTATAGAAGAAACTTGCATTGCTACTGTTTCTGTCCTTAATATTCTTTTTCCTAAACTTATTATTTTAGCTCCAGATTCTTTTAATGTATTTATTTCTTCTGATTCAATTCCTCCCTCTGGACCAATTACTATTGCTATTTTATACTTGTCTTTTATGCCTTTTATTTTTTGTATTTCTGTTTTTATATAATTTTCTTTTTCTAATTCATATGCTACTAATACTATATCATAATCACTTATTTGACTGCAAATATCTTTTACATTTTCTATATGTCTTACTTTTGGTATTATGTCTCTTCCACACTGCTTTGCTGCTATTTCTGATATTTTATTCCATCTATCTATTTTTTTTATTTCATCTTTTCCTGATAGTTTAACAATGCTTCTTTTAAAATTAACTGGTATAAATTCAGAAACTCCTAATTCTGTACCTTTTTGTATTACTAATTCCATTTTGTCTGACTTTGGCAGTCCTTGAAAAATATGTAATTCTACATTTCCTTCTACACTTGTTTCTAAACTTTCTATTATAATACATTCTATTTCTTTAGATAAAATATTTTTTATTTCGCAAATATAATTTTGACTATTATCTGAATTGCATATATCTATTCTGTCTCCTACATTTAGTCTTAAAACATTTTTTATATGATTAACATCATCACCAGTTATATTTATTGCATTATTATCTATTTGATTAGTTTTTACAAAAAATTTTCCCAAATTATATTTCTCCTCTTAATAGATTTATAAATTATATCACAAATTAATTAAGAAATAAAGATTATAATTCAAAAAAGCTCAAAGTATTATTACTTTAAGCTTTTATATTTATAAATGAATTTCTATTTAATAAAGTATTTGACACAAATTTTCCATCTTTAAAATTTGCCCAATTATTAAATATGCAAGGAACTTTTTTTGCCTTTTCAAGTGTGTCTATTTTAATAATATTTAAAGGTATATTATTTTCTTTAGAATATTCTTTAATTTCATTTATGCAATTTATTGTATAAGGACATTCTGGTGTGTAATATATTGTAAAATCTTTTGAATCTATTTCCATTTTTCTAGCATTTTCATTAAATTTAGGCGTATCATTTTTATCAAATTGTAAAGCTAATAATTCATATTCTCCTATTTCATCTATAACTTTAAAACCATAGTGCTCAAAAAACTTTTTTTCTCCTAAAAATGGTTTTTTCTTTTTGGAAACTAAAGTACAAATTCCACTCATACTTTTTTCTTTTGAATCTTGTATTGCATATTCTAATAATTCTTTTGCAATACCATTACCTTTAAAACTACCAGCAACCCACAAGCAATAAATATATTCGTAATTTTTACCATTAATAGGAACCCAAGCTGTTTCTATTGGT
>CATJZH010000081.1 GCA_949746285.1 uncultured Clostridia bacterium | reverse complement strand
TTTTTACTGGTAATGTATTTTCTTCTGATGAGCTATTTACTTTTTCTACTGTTTGTAAAATTACTCCTGCTCCATAGTCTATGTATTTTGTCATTTCTGTTTCTACTTCTACTTGTCTTTCACTTTTCCAAGCAAGATTTAATTCTACTTCTTTTGAAACTTCTACCTCTTCACCATCATTATCTACATATGTTCCTGTGAATACTACCAAACTACCACTTGATATTCTCTCTTCGTTTACATATTCCTCGTTTTGATATTTAATTGGTACTTCAAGTTTTACTTCTGATGATTTGTTTATTTGATTTAGATAAATTGTGTTATTTTCAAAACTTCTTACCTCTTCTTCTAGCTCTTCTTTTTCTATAACATCAAAGTTTAACTTTTCTCCTTCTTCTGATATGATTTCGACTTTGGCATTTTTTAAATATCCACTATCTTTTATATTTAATTCCATTCCTATAACCAAGTCTTTATTATTTACATCACTAATAGCCGAAGCTGCTTTTTCATCTCCGGTTTTGAAATATGCTTCAAATTCGACATTCTTATTTCCTGTGTCGGATTTTCCACTAAATATTCCTCCTGCAAATGTTGCATAACTTTTTGTTACAAATGCAAAGTTTGCAGATGTTAGTGTAAATATTAAGATTATGGCTAATATTTTTTCTAAAATTTTGTTTTTTGACATAACCTCTATTCCTCCTTAAAATTACGTTTGTTCATAGTATCTATTTATTTTACTTTTTATTCGTGTGCATAAATACCCACACTATAAATTATACATCTTTTTTCCTATTTTTTCAAGGGTTTCGAGGCATTTTTTGGCTTTTTTTCAATTTTTTTGCTACTTTTTATGTAATTTTTGTAAATTTTAGGATTTTTTTGTCGAAATGTGTAAAAATGCGGTTAAAAGTATTCATCCTTCAATGTAATTTCAAGTAAAATATTAATTTTACTTGAAATTAACATAAAAATGAATTATAGTTATCATCTAGAACTATATACCACAGCTAAAGTTTTATTATACTTTAGCATATAAAAATCAAAGGAGGAGTTTTTAATGACAATGTCTCAACAGCTAGAAAATTTGAAACAAAGTTCAACAGGACTACCAGAAATTAACATTATAGGTCACGATAATATTGATGTCGACGCACTGTTATCCGGAGTGCTGCTTTCAAAATTATTCAATTTCCTAAACATCAAGTCAAAATTCAGAATCATACAGCCTATAAAAAAAGATGACACTTTCAATATTATAAGTGAATTAACCACTATAAATATGTATGATTATGAAGAAAAAGAGGAAAGCCTTAATAATCTTTTTTTAGTAGATCATTATGAAACAACACACAATGGCAATATAATAGACTGTATTGACCATCATCCTACAAAAAAAGAACATGCTTATACCTTCTCATATGTAAGGAACAGTTCAGCTACAGCTTATTTAATATATGAGCTCATGAAAGAAGCAAACTATCCATTGACTGATGTTGAGGCCAAAATGATAATTATTTCAATGCTGGTAGATACAACTGCTTTTAAAAGCAGTAAAGCGATTCCGGAAGAAGTAAAAGCGGCAAAAAATCTTGCAAAAAGATTTAAACTTGACTATGACTATTTAGAAAAATATTGTCTGTGCCTTACCCCTATTGACCAAATGAAGATTTGCGAAATAACTTCAAATGGTCAAAAACAGTATAATTATAATGGGCATATAGTAACATCTGCCTATTTACAACTTTATGGTATGCCAGCAATTGAAATAGTAAATAGTTGGATTAACCATTTAAACACAGTTGTTACTAGCAGAACATCTAATACTGAATATATATTCAACACCCAAAACAGTCAAACAATTGAATATCAAATAACCAAAAGGTATACAAAAAAAATTATTCATAACGGAATATTATCAAGAGGCAAAGATATTATGCCTCAGGTTAAAAGGAAGTACTATGATGTCTGTAAAGAAAAAATTCCAAACATTATAAAAAAATTTTCTAATGCAGGATATACTATAGCTACAATGGAAAGCTGTACATGTGGCAGCTTGGCTGGAACTATAACTAATTTTTCAGGTGCATCAGATATTTTGCATGAATCATTGAGGTGAACCAAAAATATTGGACTAAAATTTAGTATGAATGGAGGTCCACCAGTATGTTTAGACACCCTTTTGAGTTAAAACTCGAAATTGTTAATT
>CATJZH010000080.1 GCA_949746285.1 uncultured Clostridia bacterium | reverse complement strand
ATTATGCTAATTTATTAAATAATGATACAAAAAATTATATAATAAATGTAAATAAAGAATTAAATAGTAAAACAGGAGCACAAATAGTAGTAGTAACAGTACAAAATCTTGAAAACAGCTCTCTTGAAGAATATGCAACAAAATTATTTCGAGAGTTTGGAATAGGTGATAAAGATAAAAATAATGGAGTTTTATTACTGCTTGCTTTAGAAGAAAGACAATTTAGAGTAGAAGTTGGCTATGGATTAGAAGGAACTTTAACAGATGGAAAAACAGGAAGAATTCAAGATAATTATATAATACCATATCTTAAAGATAATAACTGGAATGATGGAATAAGAAATGGTTTTAATGCAGTATTAGAAGAAATTGTAAATGAATATGGAATTCAAGTATCTAGTGAAAATGCAGTTCAAATGGAAGCCAAATCTGGTAATGCAGGATGGGTAATATTTGGAATAATATTTGCATATTTTGCTCTAATAATGATTATAAGGATATTTGTAGGAAAATATAGCGTAGAAGAAGCCCCACTAAATGGAAATATATATAATAATTTATCAAGAGGCTCATCAGGTCATAGAAGTAGTTCATCAAGAGGTAGATCATTTGGTGGCGGAGGATCATCAGGTGGAGGAGGAAGCTCAAGAAGATTTTAAAAAGTAAAATGTATTTGTTATTTGTAATTTATACAAATAACAAATACATTCTTTTTTTGTAAAAATTTCTTGAATAAAAAATAGCTTAAGTATATAATATAAAAAGAAAATAATGTCAAGTGGTGAAAAAGGATGTTAAGAAGCATAAAAATAAAGATAGTTCTAGCGTTTTCGGCTATTGGAATAATTGTTATTACAGCTTTAGGATTAACATATACATATAATTTAGAAAATATAAATAATAGAATAAATATAAATTTGTCAACACAAGAATTGCAAAATATAATTGAGCAACAAATTATGCAAGCCCAAATAACGACTGGCATATATTTAAGTGTTTTTGTTGCATTAATGATTATAATGGGAATAATAATTGCTAAAGTTGTTATATCTCCAATTGCAAATTTAATAAAAAGTGCAGAAAAGGCAACTAAAACAGAACGAGTAAAATATTTAAGTGATGGAAGTAAAAAGAAAAATGAAATAAATGATTTAGTTTCTGCTTTTGATTCAATGAATATGGAATTAAAAGAAAATTTAAATGAAGTAACAAGACAGAAAAAACAAATTGAAGCTATTTTATTACATATGACAGATGGAATAATTGCTTTTAATTTAGAAGGAAAAATAATACACATAAATCCAGCCGCCAAAACTTTTTTGAATTTAGAAAATGAACAAAATTTTGAACAAGTTTTTAATAAATATAATGTAGATATAAATTTAGAAAAAATTATTTATTTAGATGAATGGGCATCTTCTGAGAAAAAATTGAGTTTAGAAGATAGAATTATAAACTTATTTT
This sequence comes from uncultured Clostridia bacterium, assembly GCA_949746285.1. Taxonomy (GTDB): domain Bacteria; phylum Bacillota; class Clostridia; order TANB77; family CAG-508; genus Scatovivens. The sequence continues at coordinate 17,584 of CATJZH010000080.1, read as the reverse complement.
TTGCCCCATTTAAAAATGAAAATGATAGACCAGGAGGAGTTATAGTTGTTATTCAAGATATAACTGAGCATGCAAAATTGGATTCTATGCGAAAAAGATTTGTTGCAGATGTATCACATGAGTTAAAAACACCTATAACATCAATATTGGGATATGCAGATACTTTGTTAGAAAATGAAGTAGATATGGAAATAAATAAGAAATTTTTAGAAAGAATTTCAGGAGAAGCGCTTAGAATGTCAAGACTTGTTAGTGACCTATTGGTACTTTCTAAATATGATACTTCAAAGGTAAAAGTTGAAAAAATGGAATTTGATTTAGGAGAGCTTGTAAAATATACTTTTGACGGACTAGACTTAGAAATGAAAAAGAAAGGACAAATAGGTGAATGCTTTGTTACATCTAATGTACCTTTAGTATATGCAGATAAAGATGGTATAGAAAGAGTTGTTCTTAATATACTTACAAATGCAATAAAATATACACCAGAAGGTGGAAATATAAAAGTATATGTGGGATTTGTTTATAATGATGCATATATAAAAATAATAGATACAGGTGTAGGAATTCCAAAACAAGATTTAGACAAAATATTTGAAAGATTTTATAGAGTTGACAAAGCTAGAACAAGAGAGATGGGTGGAACAGGTTTAGGTCTTTCAATTGCAAAAGAAATATTAGATCAAAATAATAGTATGATAGATATAAAGAGTGAAGTTGGAAAAGGAACAGAGGTTGTAATAAGAATACCAACTAAACAAGAGAAAAATATTAAAGAAAAAAATACTGAAGAATAGGAGAAAAAATAGTATGAAAAAAATCAAAAAAGCTTTTATAAGTTTAGCTATATTTTTGTTTTACTGCAATAATACTTATGCTACGACTACAGCAAACTATACAGTAGAAAATAATTCTAACTTCGAGAAAATAGTGCTTCTTATATTTTCTATTATATTAGTATCATTAGTTTTTGCACTTAGTCATTTATTTGATAAAAGCGGGAAAAATAAGAGTAAAAAAGAGTATGATGGCGAAGAAAGTAGATTAGAAGATAAGCTAATTGGCAGTTTTGATTTTGGAGAAGAAGCATATAGAGAGTATAAAAAGGCAAATAAAAAGAAAAAAACTAAGAATAATAAAAATGATAATTATGATAAATATGGAATTGAAGAAATTGATAATAAAGAAGAATTAGAAAAATATGATGCTGAAGAAGACAAAGAAATTGAGGATTATCAAGATATAGATTATAAAGAAGAGAAAATAAATTATTTTAAAGAAAATAGTGAAGTATATGAAGAAATAGAAGAATATCAAAATTATGAGCAAGATTATGTAGAAGAAAAAAAAGAATATGAAAATTATGATGAGGAAATAGAAGAAACTTATCAAAATTATGATGAAGAAGATGCAGAAAATGATGAATATTATGATGAAGAATCAGAAGAAGATTATGATGATGAAGTAGAAGAAACTTACCAAAATTATAGCGAAGAAGATATAGAAGATGAAGAAGAAGAATATGAAAATTATGATGAGGAAATAGAAGAGGATTATCAAGATTACGATGAGGAAATAGAAGAGGATTATCAAGAGTATGATGAGGAAATAGAAGAGGATTATCAAGAGTATGATGAGGAAGATACAGAAGAAGATGATGAATATTATGATGAAGAAACAGAAGACCAAGATTATGACGATGAAATAGAAGAAGATTACGAAGATTATAGTGAAGAAGATACAGAAGATGATGAATATTATGATGAGAAATTAGAAAATGAAGAAACAAAATATAAAAAAACTATCATAAGAGGATTTGAAAAATATAATATTCAAGAAACAGAAAATCAAACTAATGAAAAGGATAAAAGTAGAGAAGAAATGAAAAAAGGAAATTTAGATGATCTTACAATGATTTTTAATTCTAAATTGCTTAACTCTAATTATAAAGATGCCATAGAAGAAGAAACAGATTTAGAACTTGAAGATATACGAAAAGCAATTGCAGAAGCAAACATAAGAAGATATACTAGAATTAAAAATGGAAATTATACAAAATTAACTCCAAGAAAAACGAATAAAACAAATTCAAATGTAAAAAGATATACTAGAAAAAAAGTAAATTCACAAGAAATTCAAATTGTAAGAAAAGCTCAAAAAGAAGAAACACCAAAAAGAAGAGGCAGACCAAGAAAAGAAGAACCAAAAAGAAGAGGTAGACCAAGAAAAGAAGAGGCACCTAAAAAAAGAGGAAGACCAAAAAAAGAAGTGCCTAAGAAAAGAGGAAGACCAAGAAAGGAAGAACCTAAAAAGAGAGGAAGACCAAGAAAAGAAGAACCAAAAAGAAGAGGCAGACCTCCTAAAAAGACAGTTTAAAACAAGTTACGTTATTAAATTAGACTTGAAAAACTAATAAAAATAATGTATAATGCGTAAAATAAATAGGTCAGAAAGGCAATCTAATGAATGAAAAATTAAAAGATATACTTGAATGGGGATACTGCATAGTAATAGCACTAGTATTAGCATTGCTATTTAGATATTTTGTAGGAACTCCAACAATTGTAAAACAAAGATCAATGTTCCCAACATTACAAGAAAATCAAAGGTTATTATTAAATAGAACTTTTAGAATAACAAAAAAATACCCTAAAGTAGGAGATATAATTACATTTGAAGCACCAACAAAAACTTATTCAAAATGGGAAGCAGATCAAACAAATCCAGTTGCAGTATATGAAAATGAACCAAAAGGAATATTAAATAGATTTATATATTATAGTTTAGAAATTACTAAAAAAAGTTATATAAAAAGAGTTATAGGTACAGCAGGAAATCATATAAAAATTGAAAATAATAAAGTATATGTAAATGGAGAAGTATTAGAAGAAGAATATTTAAAAAGTGATGTAGTTACAGAATCAGATGTATTTTATGACTTTATAGTTCCAGAAGGATATATATTTGCAATGGGAGATAATAGAGCCAAAAGTACAGACTGTAGAGAACTAGGATGTATTCCTTTAAAAAAGATTGAAGGAGTTGTATGCTTTAGATTTTGGCCATTTAGTGAATTTGGTGGAATAGAGTAGGAGAAAAAATAGTTGAATTATAACAATATTATAGGTAATAGTGAAGTAAAGGATTATCTAATAAAGAGTGTAGAAAATCAAAATATTTTACACAGTTATTTGTTTCTAGGAAATGCAGGAATTGGTAAATTGATGTTTGCAAAAGAATTTGCAAAACAAATATTATGTTTAGAAAATACTAAAGAAGAGATATGTACATGTAAATCATGTACATGTTTTAATGGAAAAAATCATCCAGACTTCTATTCTATAAATGAAGAATCGGAAACAATTAAGGTTGATGAAATAAGAAAATTAACAGAAAGAGTAATAGAAAAACCAATTTTATCAAGTAGAAAAATATATATAATAAATGATTGTGAAAAAATGACAAAAGAGGCACAAAATTGTTTATTAAAAACTTTAGAAGAACCACCAGATTTTGCAGTAATAATTCTTATATCTTCAAATGAAAATTTGATATTAAATACAATAAAATCAAGATGTATGAGCGTAAAGTTTAAGCCGATAGAAGATAAAGAATTGCTTACGTTTGTAAAAGAAAATTTAGGTTATACAGATGTTTCAAAAAACTTATTAAAAACATTTGATGGAAGCATAGGAAAGGCAATAGCCTTAAAAGATTCAAAAGAAAAATATGAAAACATAGATATATTAATATCTAATTTAGCAAACAAAGATATAATAGAATTTATGTTAGAAGGAAAAATAATATATGATAAAGAAAATATTTATGATATATTAGATTACATAATTGTATGTTTATACTCAAAAATAAATGAAAATGAAAGATATATTGAATGTATAAAACATGTTAATACATGTATAACAAGACTTAATAGCAATAGTAATTTTGATATGAGTATTGATAATTTACTTTTCAAAATGTGGGAGGAAATAAATGAAAAAAGTAACAGGAGTTAGATTCAAAAGACCTGGAAAAATATATTATTTTGACCAAGGAAATTTACAATTAGAAAATGGTATGAATGTTATTGTTGACACAGCAATGGGAGAAGAATATGGTGAAGTAGTAATAGTTAATAAAGAGGTTGAAGATAGCGAAGTTACAGAACCGCTAAAAAGAGTTATAAGAATAGTAACAGAAAAAGATGAAAAGATGCGTATGCAAAATAAGGCAAAAGAAAAAGATGCTTTTAATATATGTTTAGAGAAAATAAAAAAACATGAATTGCCAATGAAACTTATTGATGTAGAATATAAGTATGATGGAAGTAAAGTTATTTTTTATTTTACAGCAGATAAAAGAATAGATTTTAGAGAACTAGTTAAAGATTTGGCATCAGTTTTTAGAACAAGAATAGAACTTCGTCAAATAGGAGTAAGAGACGAAGTTAAAAGATGTGGCGGAAATGGTATTTGCGGAAGAGAATTATGTTGTTGTTCTTTTTTAGGAAATTTTGAAACGGTTTCAATTAAAATGGCAAAAGAGCAAAATATATCATTAAATCCTTCTAAAATTTCAGGAAATTGTGGAAGATTAATGTGTTGTTTAAAGTATGAACAAGATGTTTATGAAGAAAAATTAAGTAGGCTTCCTAAAATAGGAGCAATCGTTAAGACTGCAGAAGGTACTGGTGAAGTAGCCTCTGTTGAGACTTTAAAAGAAGTTATAAGAGTTAAATATCAAGATGGGGATGAATATTATTTTAAAAAACATGAGGCAAAAGATGTTGTTGTTATAAAAGATGCTGTCGTAGAAGATGATAAATTAGATGTTGAAAATGAAGAAGATTTGAAAGAATTAGAGAAACTTGAAAAACTTGAGAATGATGATAAGAAAAATATTTCTCAAGATGATATTTAGAAATAATAATTAAACAAAAGAAAAACCATAATAACTTGAAGGGAAACATAAATGAAAAAACTTATAACAAATGCTTATGTATTAGATATGGTAGGGGACGTAGCTAATATAGAAAAAAAAGATATACTAATAAACAATAATATTATTGAAAAAATAGATAAAGATATAAATAAAAATATTGAAGTAGATGAAAAAATAAATGCTAAAAATATGTTAGTGATGCCAGGAATAGTTAATACTCATACACATTTAGCAATGAGTATATTTAGAGGATATAAAGCAGATATAAAATTGATAGATTGGCTAGAAAATGCAATATTTCCTGTAGAAGATAAATTAAAACCGGAAGATATTTATTGGAATTCATATTTATCTTGTTTAGAAATGATAAAATCTGGTACAACAACATGTAATGATATGTATTTCGGAATGAATAAAACTGTAGAAGCAATAAAAGATACCGGATTAAGAGCAATTGTAGCATGGTGTATAAAAGATGATGCAATAAAAGATAAAATAGAAAAAACTAGAGAATATGCTAAAATATATAATAATGAAAACAGCAAAATAAAAATATACGTTTCAGCAGATGCACCACATACTTGTAATCCAGATACTATGAAATTATGTGTGGATTTAGCTAAAGAGTTAAACACAGGTTTACATATGCATTTAGCAGAAACTAGTGAAGAAGAATCTAAAATTAAATCAAGATATAATAAAAGAAGTACAGAATATTTAAATGACTTAAATGTTTTTGATATACCAGTAGTTTTAGCACATGGAATTTATGTATCAGATAAAGATATAGAAATATTAAAAAACATAAAAGGCGGTATATCTCATAATCCAATAAGCAATTGTAAATTATCTTCAGGAATATGTGATGTAGTAAAATTAAGAAAAAATGGTATAAACATTGGACTTGGAACAGACGGAATAGGAAGTACAACAACAATGGATATGTTTGAAGAAATGAAAACTGCAGCATATTTGCAAAAAGTAAATACTATGGAACCATCTTCAATTTCAGCTTATGATATTTTAAAAATGGCAACAATAGAAGGTGCGAAAGTTTTAGGGATGGAAAAAGAAATTGGTACAATCGAAGTTCGGCAAAAAGGCTGATTTAATTTTTATAAAAAATGATAAACTTCATTTATGTCCAGAAAATGATGTATGTGCTAATATAGTATACTCATCTAATGGAGCAGATGTTGAAACAGTAATGATAGATGGAAAAATAATAATGCAAAATAGAAAAATGATAAATTTAGATGAAAAAGAAGTTATGAAACAAGTAAAAAGAATTGCTAAAAGGCTATTATAATTCTATGAAAATAGAAATTAAATAGATTTAAAATTATGAAAGGAGGAGTTTTTAAATGGCTTACAAAATATCAGAGAAATGTATCTCTTGTGGAGCTTGTGCAAGTGCTTGCCCAATGACATGTATATCTCAAGGTGATGATAAATATGTTGTAGATGAAAGTATTTGTATTTCATGTGGTACATGTGCTGGAGTCTGCCCAGTTGATGCGCCAGCTCCATCAGAAGAATAATAATATAAAGTACTTATGAGAAACGAGCTTTTAGCTCGTTTTTTTATATAATAGGAAATTGCTCTGCAATTCCTATTATATAAAGCCTTCGGCAAAATTTGTACACAATTTTACTCACGTAAAATTGGCACACGAACAAAAACGAGGACATTTGCAATAAGTTTTGTCTTTTGCAATTTTCATAATGTCCTCTTTTGTTCTATTATATATTATTTTACTAAAATTAAATTAAATCCAATATTGACAAACATCTGTTTTTAATGTTATTATATCTATACTTTTAGAAAGGGTGATGTGTTATGTTTAATTCTAATCTGGAAACAGTAAATGTGAATCAGTATATTTTTAATCATAAAAAACAATTTAATATTGAAATAGGTTCTAAAATAAAAGAAATAAGAAACAAAAAAAATATTTCAACAGAACAAATGGCTATAAGAACAATGATGACACCATCTTATATTATGCAAATAGAAAATGGAACAAACGGTGTTACTTTAAATAAATTTGTTATAATATGTAACGCACTAGAAATAGAACCTAGAGAAATTTTAGACGAGTTTATATTCGGCTCTAAAACAAATGAAGATTTAATGTATAATGAGTTACAAAATGGAAAAAATCTATCTAAAAATATTATTAATTATTTAAAAAAACAAAAGACAGAATATAATGACTATGAAGAATAAAGTAAAAATTCAATGCTCGAATTTAATATTCTATATAGTATATACAAAGCACTTTTAAAATCTTGTATTTTAAAAGTGCTTATGATAAAATTATATTCAAAAGAATAATAGTATACGATATTTAATAGGAATTGTAGAATAATTTTCTATTAGAAATAAAATAAAGGGGGAACTAGTTATTTACTAGGAAAAATGAATGAAAGAAGAATTTATAAAACTATTAAAGAAAACGAATAGAGAGGGAATGGATACATTAATAGAATTTTTAGAAACTAAAACAGATTTTTTTAAAGCTCCAGCTAGTACAAGATTTCATGGAAACTATGAAGGTGGATTATTAGAACATAGTATGAAAGTATATGAGATTTTAAAATATAAAGTAGAGAATTCTGTAATTCAAATAAATGTATCAGAAGAAAGTTTAATTATAATAGCGTTATTGCATGATATATGTAAAGTAAATTATTATAAAGTTGATTATAGAAATGCTAAAAATGAATTTGGAGAATGGGAAAAAGTCCCATATTACACAGTAGACGATAAAGTACCATATGGTCATGGTGAAAAAAGTGTTATGATGTTAACAGAATATTTAAAGCTTACTAGTGAAGAAAAATATTGTATTAGATGGCATATGGGATTTACAGAACCAAAAGAATTATATACTACATTAGGACTTGCATTTAAAAAATATCCGTTAGCGTTATTAGTTCATGAAGCAGACCTTGAAGCTACATATTTTTATGATGTTTAAATATAATAAAGAAAAATAAAGGTGAAAAATGGTTACAATATATGATTTATTAGAAGTTAGTGAAAATGCTTCTAAAGAAGAAATTGAAAAGTCTTATCAAAAGTTAGTAATAGAGTACCAAATAAATCCTAATTTAACTGATTTAGAAAATAAAGAAAATGAAATGATTTTAAATAAGCTAAAAATAGCTTATGGTATTGTAATGGATGATGAAAAGAGAAAAAGATATAATAATGATTTAGCTCAAAAAAGAGCAGAAAAATTAATAAAAGAAGTTGCTATTAGTGATGATAATGAAAATGAAGATAATAATAAAATAGAAGAAGATAAGAGATTTTATGAAGAAGAGATAGCAAATGAGGAAATTCTAACTCGTGAAGAAAAAAACGCTGCTATAAAAGCTGCTCAAAAACAATTTAAAGAAAATTTAAAAAAAGCTCAAAAAATAGAAGAAGAATATAATCAAGCATATAATAAAGCATATAATGATTATTTAAAAAAAGTAGGTCTTAAATCACAAGGAAGTTTAACTCTAAGCAAAATAAAAATAACACTTATAACAATAGTAGTAATAGTAGTTATTTGTGCTATTGCTTGGAATATACCTCCTATAAAAAGGATATTAGTAAGTTTATATGAAGAAAACTTTATTATTAAATCTTTAGTAGATATATTTAGTATATTTTTAAAAGCCATAATAGGTATTTTTAAGAAATAGAGTGTGGAGATATAATGAAAAAAAAATCTAAGAAGAAAAATGAAAATATTTGGTGTAATTTAAGATTAGTCCTTATTGGAATTATAGTAACATTAGGTTTTTTTATAGTAGTAGGACATTTAATGATTTTGCAGTTTATTAAGGGTAAAGATTTAGCTGAAAAAGCTTATAATCAACAAGTAAAAAAACAAATAATAAGTCCAAATAGAGGTACAATATATGATGCCAAAGGAGAAATATTAGCACAAAGTATACCAGTAGATACAGTATCTTTAAATCCTGGAAAAGTAACTTATTCAAATAATAAAAAGGTTCCAGATGAAATAATAGCAAAAGGAATATCAGAAATTTTTAACATAACATATGATGAAATGATAGAAAAGTTATCTATGAAAAGATCTGTTATTATAATAGAGAAAAAAGTTGAAAAAGATAAAATAGATAAATTAAATTCTTGGATGTCTGAAAATTCTATAACAGCAGGAATAAATATAGATGAAGATTCTAAAAGATATTATCCTTACAATGATATGGCATCAAATTTAATAGGATTTTGTGGAACAGATAATAATGGACAAACAGGAATAGAAGAAAGATTAAACGATGTTTTAACAGGAACAGCTGGAAAGGTAGTAAGAACAACAGATTTAAGAGGAAATGCAATATCAGATGAAGATGAGCAGTATGTGGCTTCAGAAAATGGAAGTAATATTTATTTGACGATAGATGCAACAATTCAATCAATAGCAGAAAAATATTTAGAACAAGCAGTAAATGAAAATACATCATCTACAGGAGGAAATGTAATTATAATGAATCCTCAAACAGGGGAGATATTAGCTATGGCATCATATCCTGATTATGATTTAAATTCACCATCAAGTTACTTACCAACAGGATATACTGAAGAAGAATGGAATTCATTAGAAGCAGAAACTAAAACATCATCATTATTAAGCCTATGGAAAAATAAAGTAGTTTCTGGTACATATGAACCTGGGTCAACTTTTAAATTAATAACAGCAGCAGTAGCACTAGAAGAGGGATTGGTTAAAACAGATACACCAGGGGAATTTTTCTGTAGTGGTTCTTATCAAGTTGCAGATAAAGAGATTAGTTGTTGGAGATCTAAACAGCCACATGGAGCCCAATCCTTAAAAGAAGCCTTATGTAATTCTTGTAATCCAGCATTTATGCAATTGGGACAAAGAGTTACAGCTAAAACTTTATATAAATATTATCAAGCTTTCGGACTATTTGATAGTGTAGGAAGTGATATAGCAAGAGCATATCCAGGAACATTTTTCAAATTAGATGAAATGGGACCAGTAGAACTTGCTACTGCATCGTTTGGTCAAAGATTTGAAATTTCACCACTTCAGTTAATAACAGCAGTATCAGCAATTTGCAATGATGGAATCTTAGTCGAGCCAAGAATAGTAAAAGAAATTGAAAATACAGATAGTGGAAGTAAGGAAGTACTTGAAACAAAAGAAGTTAGACAAGTAATTTCAAAACAAACAGCAGATACAATGAAATCTATGATGCAGGCAGTTGTAACAGAAGGAACAGGTAAAAGAGTAGCTATAGAAGGGTTTTCAATAGGTGGGAAAAGTGGTACTTCAGAGCCACCTGTAGGTAGAGAAGCAGATGGTTATGTAGCATCTTTTATAGCTATATCACCAATAGAAAATACGCAAGTAGTAACATTAGTTGCTTTGCATGGACTTTCTGAAAATGCTAATCATCAAGGAGGTCAAGTTGCAGGACCAACTGCAAGAAAAATATTATCTGAAGTATTGCCATATTTAGGAATTACATCTAGCTTATCGACTGCATCAGAACAAAATGATGAAGAATTATTAATAAATGTACCAGATGTTTCAAATTTGACATTTAATGAGGCAACAATAAAATTACAAGAATTAGGATTTAATGTAAAATCAAATACTACAGGAGATCCAAATACAAGTGTTGTAAAAGACCAGGTTCCTAAATTTGGTACAGCGCTTAAAGAAGATGCCGTAATTTGTTTATATGAAACAGAAAATGAAGAAAAACCTAAAACTCAAGTTCCGAATTTAAAAGAAATGACAGCCAGTCAAGCAATGAACGCTTTAAGAGCTCAAAATTTAAATATAAAAGTAGATGGAACAAAAGGAAAAGTTGTATCACAAGATCCAATAATGGAAACTGTGGTAGAAGAAGGAACAGTAATAAATGTAGTAATTAATGATGATGCAATATATTCTCAGTAGTAGAAATAGAAAGAATAAAAATAAAGTACGAACATACAATTAACCAAGAGGTGATTGTATGTTTTCTTTTTGTAAAATGCAAGCTACAGGAAATGATTTTATAATAATAGATTATTTAGAAAATAAATTGGAATATAGTTATAAATTATTAGCTGAATTTTTATGTGATAGACATTTTGGAGTTGGTGCAGATGGATTAATAACAGTTGAAAAAAGTAGCATATCGGATTTTAAGATGAGAATATTTAACAAAGATGGAAGCGAAGCAGAAATGTGTGGAAATGGAATAAGATGTTTAGCTAAATATGTTTATGAGAAAAAATTAATAAATAAAAATGAATTTACAATTGAAACATTAGCTGGAATAAAAACAATAAAATTAGAAGTTGAAGGAGAAAGTGTTATAAAAATAGAAATAGATATGGGGATTCCAATATTCGATATAGATAAAGTTCCAGTTACATATTTAGAAAATAACTATGATGGATATATGTATATTGATGGAATAAAAGTATATCCATTATCTATAGGAAATCCACATGCTGTTTGTTTTGTTGATGATCTGGATAAAATAGATATAGAAAAATATGGAAAATTAATTGAAGATTATAAATATTTTCCAAATAAAACTAATGTAGAATTTGTTCAAATTGTAGATAAATTAAATATAAAAGTAAGAATATGGGAAAGAGGAGTAGGAGAAACACTTTCATGTGGAACAGGAGCTTGTGCAGCAGCGGTAATATCTAAAAAAAATAAATCCACAAATAACGGACTAAATGTGGATTTATTGGGTGGAAAATTAAAAATTATTTATGATGATACTATAAAATTAATAGGTCCTGCAGAATTTGTTTTTGATGGAACGATTGAAATCTAAAAATGTATTAGTTAATAGCTTGTCTTTCTCCAGAAGCAATCATATCATCAATTAATTTTGTAATTACTTTTCTTTCATCATAAGGATATTTTACGCCATTTCTTTCTAAATATAAATCGTGACCAAGGCCAGGGATAACAATAATATCACCTGGTTTTGCTATAGAAATAGCATATTTTATACCTTCTGTTCTATCAACAATAATTTTATAAGGTTTACCAGTGGGAATTATACCAACCTCAATTTCTTTTAATATTTTTAAAGGATCCTCTGTACGAACTTGGTCAGACATTAAGACTGTAAAATCTGATAATCTGCCAGAGATTTCTCCCATTACAGGACGTTTTGCAGCATCTCTATCTCCACCAACTCCCCAGGCACAAATTACCTTTCCTTTTGCATAACTATTAACTGCTTTTAAAATACTTTCTAAACTAGAAGGTGTATGTGCATAATCTATCATTATAGTAAGACCTAATTTATTAGGCACTAATTCACTTCTACCTAATACTTTTAAATCTTTTAATGCAGCTTTTATTTCATCTGCTGTAACTCCAAAATATGAACAAACAGCAATAGCCCCGGCAGCGTTGTAAATACTGAATTTACCAGGTATTGAAGCTTCAATTTTTTCTTCTTTACCATTAAATAAAATAGAAAAATCTATATAAGAGTCTGTTATTACTACTGTATTTGAATTAACTTTAAAATCTGCTTCGTTATCTATTGCAAAAGTTTTAATATCTTTGTTAGGTAATAGTTTTTTAATCTTACTAACAGTTTCATCATCGCTGTTTATAACTCCATGTTTGGATTCTTTAATAAGACTAAATTTACAGTTAAAATAGTCTTCCATATTAGGGTGTTCTTTAGGACTTATATGATCTTCAGTTAAATTTGTAAAAAGTCCAACATCAAAATCACATCCTGTAACTCTATCTAATTTCATAGCTTGTGATGAAACTTCTATAATAGCTACATCGACTTTTTCTTCTACCATTTTTGCCAAATGCTTTTGGATTTCAATACTTTCTGGAGTGGTTCTATCTGTGTCTTCAACTTTTTCTCCATTAATATAAACTGCTATACTACCAATTAGACCAACATTTAGCTTATGAGTCTCTAAAATTGATTTTACCATAAAAGTAGTAGTTGTTTTTCCTTTTGTACCAGTAATTCCAATAAGTTTTAATTTTTTAGAAGGATTATCATAAAATTCACAGGCAGTTTGAGCTAAAGCTTTTCGAGTATTTTTTACAGATATTGCAGGCATATTTTTAGGAATATCAAGAGTGCTTATATCAACATCTGGTTCTACAATTAGTGCTTTGGCACCATTTTTTATAGCATCTGGAATAAATTCTATACCATTTTTTGAAAATCCATTTATTGCTACAAATAATCCTCCTTCTTTAATTTTTCTTGAGTCTGAATGTATATTAGTTATATCTAAATTTAGATCACCAACTTTATTTATTACTTCGACTTTAGAAATTAATTTATTAAGTAACATAGTCATCCCTCCATTTCTCAAGATTACTACCAATAGAATTATATAACTAAAAACATGTAATTGTAAAGAGAAAAAGAAAAGCACATTACAATTTTTGTTGTTACAAAAAAGTAATGTGTCTAGATGTGGTAAAGAAACCACAATAGATAAGACTTAGAATAGCTTCGATATCAAATATAAAACTAGTATTATTGCTGCAGTAATATATTTGTGTTCTAACATTACTGCAAGGAGATACCGAAGTGGTAATGTTACTATATTGAAAATTGTTATTACTAAAGGTAGTACAACAGTTAATAAAATAATGAAAGCAAATATCTTTAGCATAAGTCTCACCCTTCCTAATAAAAAATATTTAGTTATACATATAATACCATAAATTTAGTCAAAAAGTAAATTATACTAGTAGAATTCTAGTGATACTAAGAAAAAAGTATTATAATTTATCTTTTTGTATAGACATTTTGAATAAAATTTTGTATAATACAACTAAAATATTAGCTATTAGGGGGCAGTTTAAATTATGTATGAAAGAAGTGCAATTGTATTAGAACGTTATTTTGACACATTGCTAGGGTATTCATCAAAATATAATTTACAAGACAATTTTTATAATTACTGTAATTTGGTGGAAAAACTAGAAAAGTTTCAAATAAACTATAAAAAAGAAGTAGTTGCGGCACAAGAATTTAATAAATGTGTAAAAAAAGTTAAAGCAATACAAGCTGCACAAGAAAAATTATATCAACGTATTGTAAAATTGGAATATAATAGAAACTTGCTTTTTAATAATGTTGAAGGGAAATTAGATGATACAAGAAGATGTATAGAAAAAATAGAAGCAGATGTAGAAAAAACTAATAGCGCAATGAAGGAAAGAAAAGAAGAATTATTAGAAAATTTAGTAGACTATAATGAAAGAAGACATGAGCTTGCAAAATGCAGAAAATATAAAAAAATGGCGGAGAATGAATATGTAGAAATATTTGAAAAATCGCAAGCAAATTTTAAAGGCATAATATCAGACACTATAGAAATAGCAAAAGCATTTGCTAAATTTGATGATGCTGGTCAAATTCTTGAGAAGTTAGAAGAAAATGGAAAGGGAGAAAAAATATCTTTTAATGTTGATGTAATGAAAAGTGCAACAAACTTTTCAATAGAAATTTCTCAGAAATTACTAGCAATATACTTAAGTATATATGAAAGAATGGAGTCTTTACTTGCTGATATTGATGCAGGTAGAGCAAGAGTAGATTTGCAAAAAAAATATGTAAAAAATGAAAGAGCTAAAGTTGACTTTATAGTAGCAGCCAAAGAGTACATATTTCAATTTTTAGATTATGAAAGAATGACAATTATTCATGGAAAAAAATCACATAATAGATTAATGAGTGAAGCATGTGAAAAATTTAATGCTGATACTAAACAAATAAATAATTTATATGAATTATTGTTAAAAGAAATAGAAAATAAAGCAACAAAAAAATGTTATACACAATTATATAATAAATCTTATTTGTTAGATATACAGAGAAAAGAAGAAAGATTTAAAAGAGAAAAAAATCGTATAAATTTAAATACAGCCACTCTATTAAATTCAAATTATTGGAGAATAGAAGGAATAAAAAATATTTATACAGTATTTTATAAAAATGTTTCAGAAGTATTTGGAAGGGATGTAGCAGAGTTTGATTTGCCTAAAAATCTAAATAAAGAACAAGGAGAAAATGTAGAAAATCAAAAAGAAGAAATTCAAAAGAAAGAAGAAACTCCAAAGTTTAAAATACCTTTTAAAATTACAGATGAACCAATTATAGAATCAGAAGAGAAAATAGAAATTGATAATTATGAAGAAGAAACAGATGAACCTCAAGTTATGGAAGCACAAGAAAGCAGTGAGGAAAATACTACTTACGAAAATATAAATGATGTAGATGATGAATTTACTATATTTGAAAAAAATGAAGTTGATGAAGATTTTGACATATTTGGAGAAAAATATAAAGATATAGATTTTTCTAAACTTACAAGTTCTATTTTAGAGAATGATGAAGAAGATTATATTCCAGAAATAGAAGACCCAAAAATAAAAAATAGTCTATTTAGTACAAATACGAATAAAATAGTTTTTGAAGAAGATATACCATATGAGGTGGAAGATGAAGAAGAAAATTTATTAATAAGTGTTAAAAGCACTAAAAGAAAGAAGCCAGAAGAGTTAGAAGAGTTAGATATAAAAAGAAAAAAGGAAGAAAATGCTAATTTCATAAAAAAAGTAAGAAAAATGAATAATAAAAAGAAAATTATATTTGGTAAAAGTTAGGTCTTGATTATAAATAAATCAAATGTTATAATAAAATTGATATTTAGTGAAGAAAGGTAATAAAATGAATCAAATTTTAGTTTCTGAAAAATTATATATAACTCCAGAACTAAAAAGGAAAAAAAGAATGTATAAAATAGATTTCTTTATTTCCATTTTTTTAGTATGCATTTTATTTTCTTATTATATATATGCAGAATATGATAAAAATAAAAATGAAGCAATTTCACAAGAAATATTATCAAATTTAAATTTTGAAGATAATATAACAGATGATACTACAATTAAATTTTCTAATAATTCAATAGTAGTAATATTAAATACAGAAGACCCTTCTGAAGTAATATATTCAGAACCAGTTGAGGAAGGAAGTGCAGATGATAATATAGAATGGTTACAAACAGCAGCAGGAACAAGATATTATGCATTAGCAACAATAAATATTCCTTCAATTAATTGTACATATCCTGTATTAGACAGAAGTACAGATGAGTTATTAAAAATTGCTCCATGTAAGTTTTGGGGAGCAGATCCTAATGAAATTGGAAACTTTTGTATAGTAGGGCATAATTATAGAAGTAATAAATTTTTCAGTCATGTACCAGAATTAACAGTAGGGGATAAAATTGAAATAACAAGCTTAAAAGGAGAAACTTTAGTATATAGTGTATATGACAAATATATAGTTGAACCAGAAGATGTGTCATGTACATCTCAAAGAACTAATGGATTAAAGGAAATAACAATTATAACGTGTACAAATGATAGTAAACAAAGAGTTATAGTAAAAGCTAGAGAAGTTGAGTAAGTTTAATAAATTCAAAAAAGAGAGTACGAAGTACTCTTTTTTTTGATGAAAAAATGAGAAAAAATAAAATAGGAATTATTATCGATTTTTTGTAAAAACACAATAAAATGCAATATAAAATTAGATAAAATTAAAAAAACATTGAAAAATGTAACACATTTGAAATACAAAAACGTTAAGTCTTACAGAGAAAAGCTGTTTGGATTTTAACATAAATTTAATAAAAAAAATAATTAGAAAAGTAACCAGACAAACCCCTTAATACATAAGAGTTAGAAGGAATTGGAAACATAAAAAGTATTGATTTGACATTACTTTTTTTAATAGTTAAAATGATTTCAAGATTTGAGTTACGAAAGATAAAAAATTTAAAAGAGTTCTATAATGTTTAAATGGGGGTAAAAACATGAAAGTAATCAAAAGAGATGGAAGAAAAGTAGAGTATAATAGTGATAAAATTGTTATCGCTATAAGTAATGCAAACAAAGAAGTTGGTGGGAAGGATAAAATTTCAAGATCATCAATTGAATTTATTACAAAATATATAGAAGGTTTAAATAGACCAACAATGTCAGTTGAAGAAATTCAAGATATTATAGAACGTAAGTTAATGGAATTTGGAAAATTTACATTAGCTAAAAAATATATATTATATAGAGATAAACATGCGTTAATCCGTGAAGCAAATTCCACAGATGAGAGTATATTAACATTAGTTAGAAATGCAAATAAAGAAACAATGGAAGAAAACAGCAACAAAAACGCAGTGTTAGTTTCAACACAAAGAGATTTAATTGCAGGTGAATGTTCAAAAGATTTAGCAGACAGAATAATGTTACCAGATAGAATTGTAAAAGCACATAATGATGGTATTTTACATTTTCACGATAAAGATTATTTTGTGTCCCCTGCCCCTCGCTCTCTCTTTCTGGTTATTCGAGACAGAGTTCTTCCATGTAGCACTGACTGTCCTTGAACTTGATCTGTAGACCAAGCTGGCCTTGAACTCAACAGAGATCCACCTGCCTCTGCCTCCCAAGTGCTGGGATTAAAGGCCTGTACCTACCACTACCTAGCCAGATAATTTTATTAAGAGAAATGGCTTAGGTGATTTCACAATAGCTTATAGATGCTTGCTTTGCCACCAAAAAAAGTT